>JAFSSV010000113.1 GCA_017450825.1 Synergistaceae bacterium | reverse complement strand
CTTGCCTTCCTTTTGTTTCTCTAATAATTTTCGCTTGCGCGTAATATCGCCGCCGTAGCATTTAGCCAAGACATCTTTCCTAAGTGCCCGGACGTTTACCCGGACGATTACCCTTCGGCCTATCGAAGCCTGTATAGGGATCTCAAATAATTGACTCGGGATAAGCTCCTTTAATTTCGTTACGACCGCGTGCCCGCGATTATACGCTTGATCCTTATGACAGACAAACGAGAACGCATCAGCCGCCTCCCCGTTCACAAGAATATCAACGCGTACAAGTTCGCTTGCTCTGAGTCCTATAAGCTCATAGTCAAGCGACGCATAACCGCGCGTTTGAGATTTCAATTTGTCGTGAAAGTCTACGATAAATTCTGAAAGCGGCATTTCATAAACAAGCCTCACCCGTTCGGGCGTTATATAGTCCATGGATTTATAAGTCCCCCGCTTGTCCTGTACAAGCTGCATAACCCGGCCGGTATACTCCGAAGGCATAAAAACAGAAAGCTTTATGAAAGGCTCCCGGATTTCTTGAATCTCCGAAGGGTCGGGGAAGTCTGAAGGACGGTGAGCTTCGATAAGATTTCCGGAGGTCGTGACGACTTCGTAAATTACATTGGGAGCTGTCGCTACGAGTTCAACGCCGTACTCTTCGCGGAGTCGTTCCCGTACTACGTCCATATGCAGCAAGCCAAGAAAGCCGCAACGGAATCCAAAGCCTAAAGCCTCCGAACTTTCAGGCTCGTAAGTTACAGCCGAGTCATTCAGGCATAATTTTTCAAGAGCGTCTCTTAATTGGGGGTAGTTATCTCTTTCAACAGGATAGAAGCCGCAGAAGACAACGCTCTTAACTTTTTTATATCCTGGAAGTGGAGCGCTTGCCGGGTTAGCCGCGTCCGTGATAGTGTCGCCTACTTCGGCTTCGGCAAGAGTCTTAATGCTGGCGGTGACGTAACCAACTTCACCGGCCTTTAACTCTTCAACAGGCGTAAAACCCGGACGAAAAACTCCGGCCTCGTTAACCGGGTAAGTAATCCCGTTTGCCATGAACAAAATATTTTGCCCTGCCTTTATGCTGCCGTTGACGACCCTAACGTAACAGATAACTCCTCTGTAATTATCATAAACTGAATCAAAAATTAAAGCTTGAAGGGGAGCGTTCTCGTCGCCTTGCGGAGCTGGAATATTTTTAACGATCTGTTCTAAAATTTCTTCGACACCTTGGCCCGTCTTTGCGCTGGCCAAGACTGCATCGCCTGCATCGAGTCCAACGACTTCAGAAATTTCCTGCTTGGCATTGTCGGGACGAGCTGAGGGCAAATCAATTTTATTAATTACCGGCAAGATTTCCAGCCCTTGTTCAATAGCTTGATAGGCATTAGCTACGGTTTGAGCTTCGACTCCTTGTGACGCGTCAACAACGAGCAAGGCCCCTTCACAAGCCGCCAATGAGCGCGACACTTCGTAAGCAAAGTCAACGTGACCGGGAGTGTCGATTAGATTCAAAATATATTCCTGGCCGTCTTTAGCCGTGTAGTTCATTCGGACGGGGACAAGCTTGATCGTTATTCCGCGCTCACGTTCAAGGGCAAGGCTGTCAAGAATTTGAGCTTTCATGTCGCGGTGGGCTATTGTGCCTGTCGCTTCAAGAAGTCTATCTGCAAGCGTGGACTTCCCATGATCTATGTGAGCGATTATACAAAAGTTCCTGATATTTTTATTCATGCAAATTTTTTTTTACCTCGTCTAAGATTTTAGAATAATATCACGCTTGCTGAGAAATTAGTGAGAAGGATATATAATAATAAACGGAGAGGCATTCCGGTAGTATCAGGAATGAGGCTTGCAAGGGGGCACACTCCTTCCAGTCTGAAAATATTTATTTCAGGTGAAAGGAGGTGATAGCATGGAGAAAATAATAACGCTCGTAAAAGCACTTACGGAACTTTTACGAGCGCTAGCCGAAGTAATAAGGCTCATCAAAATGCGTTAATCCACCATCAATAGACTTTGTTCTGAGGTGGGGGATCCCACACCCCCGCTTCAACAAGTCTAACTAAAAATGTCCTACCTCTCCAGGACGACTTTTAATTTATTATAGCACTCCCTTAAACGTTCATAACTTTACTAGCTACTGCAAAGTACATCGTAAGGCTTCCAGCGTCAACGATAGTCGTTACGATCGGCGCAGCCATTAACGCAGGGTCAAAGCCTATAGCCTTCGCCAACAAAGGCAACATTCCTCCTATGGTCTGCGCAAAAATTACAGTCGCAAATAAACTTATCCCAACCGTTACAGAAAGCAAAAGATCTCCGCTCATAGCGTACTTGTAAAAGAAATTCACAACCGCCAAGCCGCCGCCCACTATAAGGCTTACCCGCAACTCCTTGAACAAAACTTTCAGCGCGTCAAAAATTTTCAGCTCCCCTACAGCTATTCCCCTTATTACAAGAGTCGAAGACTGTGAGCCGGCGTTGCCGCCCGTGTCCATTAACATCGGTATCGAAGCAATCAAAGCAGGCAAGGCCGCAAAGACTGATTGATAATGCGTGATAATCTGTCCGGAAAGAGTCGCCGAGATCATTAAGACCATTAACCAAATTATTCGCTTCTTGGCAAGCTCCAAGACTCCCATAGATAAATAAGGCTCGTCAATCGGAAGGATAGCCGCCATTTTATGAAAGTCTTCTGTGCTTTCTTCTTCTAAGACCTCCATGGCGTCGTCAACCGTGACAATTCCGACTAAATGATTCTCTTTGTCAACTACAGGTATCGCTATAAAGTCATACTTCTGGAAAAGTTCCGTGACTTTTTCGCGGTCATCGTTGGTGTTGACAGAAATTAAATTCGAGTCGGTCATGATGTCCCCGATCTTGTCGGCATATTGTGAGAGCAGCATAGTCCTAACCGTTACGACCCCGATTAAAATTCCTTTAGGGTCAGTTACGTAACAAGTGTAGAGAGTCTCTTTGTCCGTTCCGACTTCTCGAATATGCCTGAAAGACTCTTCAACGTTCATATCGGGCCGAAGGGAAATATATTCGGTGGTCATTATGCTTCCGGCGGAGTCCTCTTGATACTGGAGGAGCTGATTAATTCCCTGTCGTGTCTCCGGGCTGGCACTCTCTAAAATTCTTTTGACAACGTCGGCGGGAAGTTCCTCGACCAAGTCCGCGGCATCGTCAAGGAACAACTCGTCAACAATTCCTCCGAGTTCGGGAGCTGTGAGCTGTGAGACAAGCGCTTCCTTAGTGTCGGGGATCAAATGCGCGAAGACCTCCGCAGCTGTATCCTTGCTAAGCTTGCTGATAGCTCGGAAAAATATTACCCGCCGCTCCGGTTCAAGCGCTTCGGTTATGTCGGCCAAGTCCGCCTCGTTCATGTCTTCCGTTAAGGCCCGGAACTCACGAATATTTTTTGTGTCAAGGATATTTTTTATTTTTTCAGTAATCTCTTCAAGATTTATATCAGGCATTTAAAAGCCTCCCTTCCTTTATCACTTCACCATAAAGCTACTCGGTTCTCCGGAGCTAAATACATTTTGTCGCCGCTCTTTACGTTATAGGCCTCGTAAAATTTTTCGTACTGCTGGACGATTGCATTGACTCTTATATAATTCAAAGCGTGAACGTCAAATTTTAAAAGCAAGTCAATGCGTTCGGGAGTCTGTACGAGCCTCCAGGCACGGGCATAAGCCTCAAAGAATTTTTTATAATCGAACGTTCCTCCGTCAGCAATAATTTTTTCAGCGATCCCCAGCATAGCTTTTACTCCGGCCATGTCGGCTATAGTTTCAGTTTGAACTAACTTGCCGTTATATTTTTGTCCGTCCTGAGTTACTATAAAACCATTCAGATAATTTATGAGCCTGTCCGCTCTAGCCTGAAAAGCTTTGTAATCTTGCTCAGTCCACCAATTTTTTATAGAGCCGTTCTTGTCGTATTGCGCTCCGTTTGTGTCAAAAGCGTGAGAAATTTCATGACCTATAACTGTTCCAATTCCGCCTAGATTTTCCTCTCGCGACCTTTCGGGGTTGTAGAAATCCCCGCCAAGAATCCCGGCGATAATACAAACTTCATTCATTGAAGGAATGTAATAGGAATTCACGAGCAAGATATCTGCGTCGCCCCACATCTCACGGTCAACGCGGGTATTCTTTAGGCTTCGGCTGTAAGCAAACTCAAAGCGGTGCATTTTATCAAGCGCGCTTTGAAGAGTCTCCCCTTCGGCCTTTGTTCCTATTGAGAGTCCGCTGTAGTCCCTCCATTTGTCCGGGTAAGCTACGCGAGGAGTGAGCGTATTTAATTTTTCTACAGCCTTCTCACGGGTTTCAGGTGAAAGCCATTCTTCATTGGCTAACATATCGCGGTAATATGCAATCGTTTCATTAATAATATTCGTAACGTCGCGGCGAGTCTCTTCGCTTACGTGCCGGGCCACAAAAAGTTTTGACAAGGGAGTCAATAAATGACCGTGAACAAAATCTTTTGCGAGCTTCTCATCGGGTTTATTTTCTTTGATGCCGTTGCGTTCATTTGAAAGCTTCTGAAATTCTCTGTAGGCTTTCTCGTCGCTGTGGGTGATACCTCCGGAAGCTATGCTGCGAATCAAATAAGCCTTAATCCCTTCAAAATTTTCTTGAGTGTAAAGCGAATCGATTCCTTTTAACCATTGAGGCTCTTGCAGGTTCATTCTATCCGCAACCATATCTTGAGCTTCTAAGACATCAGCAAGCGGAAATTTCGGAGCAAGCTCTCGAATTCTATCAAGGCTTATGAGATTGGTATAAAGTTTTTTTATAGCGTCGGGGTCTCTTCGTTCGTTGTGTGTCATCATGAACGCAGCGACTTTTTTTTCAAACTCGAAGGCTTTTTCGAGCAAGGCTTTGATTTCTTCGTTGTTGTAGCCCAAGCGTGAAAGCATGTATGAGGCTATGCCTTCCATATATTTTTTTTGTCTTGCTCCGTTAGTTGAAAGCTCTTTGTACTCAGCCGAGTCCCCCAGCATTAAACCCGTAGGCCCGATCTCAAGGTTATACCAGTTAGGGTCGTCATTGTCGAAGCCCACGCTATAGCGGGCCAAGAACGCTCCGTGTTCTTGACACTCAACGCTTTTAAAATAATTTGTAAGCTCTTCGATATTTGAAAGGGCTTTGACAATCTCCACGTGCTTTTTAGTTTCAGAGACTCCGGCCTCGTTGCGGGCGTCCCAGTCTAACCAAAGAGCGTAGAGATTCTGAACGAGTTCAGCGTCATGCCCGGTCAAATTCTTATCTGTCATGAGGGCAAGGAGTTTTTCTTCAAGCTCTTCATCAAGATCATCGAAGGCAGCAGCGTTGCGGGCTTTGCCGGGCTTTAATTTTGCATGAGCAAGCCAATTTTTATTGACTGCTAAATAAAAATCATCGGCTGCTTTCACGTCATAAGACTCTTTAATACGGCCAAGATAATTAGAATTTATCCAAGGCTGTTCAACCTCCGGCTCGGCCGTTGAAGCCTTAACGCCTGTCAAAAAAATTATCAGGGCAAAAAAAATACAAAAAAAATTTCTCATAGGGATTTTAATTCCTCCTTTGTTATAATGCTGATTTATTAAATTGAAAAAATAATTATAAACTAAAACGATAGGAGAACAAAAAAGAACTGTGATTGAACTTGAGCATGTTGTAAAAAATTTCCAGACCGTTCACGCTGTCAATGATGTGTCGCTGAAAATTAATGACGGCGAGATCTTCGGTATAATAGGCTTCTCCGGCGCGGGGAAGTCAACGCTTGTACGCTGTATAAATCTTTTAGAGCGTCCCGAGTCCGGAAGCGTTAAGATCGACGGTGTAGAAATGACAAAGTTAAAGCCCAAAGAACTCTACAAAGCCCGTACAAAAATCGGAATGATCTTCCAGCAGTTCAACCTGATGCCTTCGCGAACTGTCTTCCAGAATGTTGCTTACCCTTTGAAGGGAATGACCAAGCAGGAAATTAAGAAGCGAGTCAGAGATTTGTTAGACCTCGTTGAGATTGGCGACAAAGAAAACTCTTACCCTTCTGAACTATCCGGAGGACAGAAGCAGCGCGTCGCTATTGCCCGGGCACTTGCTAATGATCCTACTATTTTATTATGTGACGAAGCTACGAGCGCCCTTGACCCTCAAACGACCGGAGCAATTCTTCAATTATTAAAAGACCTGAATAAAAAGCTCGGCCTAACAATCGTAGTAATTACTCACGAAATGGAAGTAGTAAAAAATATTTGCCAGAAGGCCGCTGTAATGGACGCTGGAAAAATTATTGAGAGCGGTGACGTGTTCACGATTTTTTCGAACCCTCAGCACCATGTAACGCGTAACTTTGTACGAACGACTTCCAATCTTTCAAAGATCGAATCGCTGATACGTGACAATTCGCCCATGGTAACACTTAAACCCGGCCAGTTAATGGCAAGACTTTTATATGTACATGCTGAAGTATCGGAGCCGCTTATCTCTTACGCATCGCGGGCCTTTGACCTTGAAATAAATATTATTCTTGCTGATGTTGAAATTGTATCGGGAGTCATGGTAGGCGGGACGGTTGTAATTTTCAGCGGAGCGCCGGAAAAAATTAATCAAGCGCTTGAATATTACGAGAGCAAAAATATTAGAATAACGGTGATTGAAGATGCAAGAGCTTAAAATTTTTTTACCGAACTTAATGAAACGTTTGCCCGAATTCTGGAAGGCCTGTTCAGACACTCTTTTAATGGAAGCGTGGGCCGGAGGGATTGTTTTTATTCTTGGTCTTGTCCTTGGGATTATATTGACTGTTACGAAGCCGGGCGGCATTATGCAGAACAAGCCTTTGTATCAAGTCTTGGACAAGATAATAAATTTATTCAGGTCTATACCTTTTATTATATTGCTTACGGCGTTAATGCCTTTATCACGGTGGATTATGGGGACGGCTATATATGTACGTGGAGTAATAGTTCCTTTAGTTTTTGGGGCGGCTCCGTTTTTTGCGCGTCAAGTTGAGAGTGCATTAGCACAGACGGACAAGGGATTAATAGAGGCGGCGCTTGCTATGGGGTCGAGTCCATTTGAAGTGATTTTCAGGGTTTATTTGCGTGAGAGTCTTGCGCCTATAATCCGGGCAATCACGATTACGATTATAAGCTTACTAGGGCTTACGGCTATGGCTGGAGCGGTAGGAGCTGGAGGGCTTGGAGATTTTGCTATACGCTACGGGCATGACCGCAACATGGTAGATATTACGTGGGTTGTAGTTGGAGTTCTTGTGTTGGGAGTAAGTGTTGTGCAGTGGCTAGGGGAGTATCTTGCCCGGAAGAATACTCACTAGTCTTAGCCGTTAAGTAATGGAAGGGGGCCTTAACAAGCAAGGCCTCCTTTTTTTTAAGTATAACAAGCACAGTTTATTTTCTATAAACCCCTGGCGGCCCTTCAGGAGTGTGGATTAACACCCCCCTCCGGTTCACTTCAGGCTACCTTTTTTTTAAAAATTTAACCCCCTCCGGTTCACTTCAGGCACCTTTTTTTTAAAAATTTAACCCCTCCGGTTCGCTTCGCTCACCACCTCCCCTTTTAGGGGAGGCAAGAGTGTAAAGGGAATAAAAGATGTCGACGAACTCTCTTGCGCCCCGCCGTCCCTGTAAGGGAAGGGGGACCGCTTGTGGTGGAAGGGTTGGGGGAGAGGGCCACAAAGTGTTCGCCATCGGGTTATTTATAAAAAAGGGATGTCCGCTTGCGGTGGTGGGGGAGGCAAGAGGGGCTTGCAAACTTTGAGCGACAAAAATTTCTTTGCGGCCGACTCATTTTCAAGGGCGGCGACTCGTTCACGGCAATTCTAATTTTTTTATCGGGGCTGTAAATTTTGAAAGGCGCTAAAGATTTTTGAACTTTTTGTAGCTGATAAAGTAGCTGATAAAACTTCTGGAGGGGGAATTTTTGAAAAGGCACGTTGTTATTTTAACAAAACAAATTCAAAATAGCAAAAAATTTTTTACGGCCTTCCCAAAATTTTTATAAAGTAATGTATAATAATTTTCATTCCCATTTTTAAATCGTTTGTTCAAATTCAAAACCAAAAATTTTTTAGGAGGCTGAATAATGTTTAAGCGCATTATTTTCATTACTATTATCCCATCGTTGTTGGCTTGCCCTGTTGTTACACAAAGGGCTTCAGCAGAAGATACTCCCGCCCCTTCAACTTCAACAGGCAAAATATCTGACGGTTTATTTAATGAACTCTTGGAACTCATGGACGACGAAACTTTCTCCGACGATCTATCAATGCCCGCCGAAGAAAAAAAATCTCAAGAGTCTCAAGAGAAAGAAACAACTCCCACTCCCGCTCCTGCCGAAAACACAACCCCTAAGACTTCAGACAGTCTATCAAATGAACTTGACGAACTAATGGACGATGATTATCAACTCGATACCCCGACAACCTCCGAAGAAATTAAAGAGACTCCCGAAGTAAAACCCGAAGAGTCAGCGCCCGAAGCTCCTAAAGAGACTCCAGAAGTCAAACCCGAAGAGCCAGCACCCGAAGCTCCTAAGGAGACTCCCGAAGTAAAACCCGAAGAGAATAAGCCGGTATCACAAATTTCTCCCGAAGAGTTCAGAAGGTTATGTGCCTCGTCAAGTCTGGAAATGATTTCAAACGCGCTCGAAAATCGTAACGCCGACGTAAACGCTATAGATTATTACGACACTACGCCGCTTATGTTCGCCGCTGAAAAAAATTCCGACCCCGAAGTTATTAACGCCCTTATAAAATTCGGCGCTGATCCTAACGCTAAAGACAAAGACAACAAAACCCCCCTCATGTTCGCCGCAGCTGCTAACACTTCCCCCGAAATCATTACCGCCCTCGCTAAAGGCGGCGCAAACGTCAACGCCCGCGACTCAAACAGAATGACTCCCCTAATGTATGCCGCAAGAAATAATAACGCCGCTGTCGTTAAAGCTTTGATCGAAGCAGGCGCTGAAGAACTTGCAGACAAAAGAGGCTGGACTCCTTTGTTCTGGGCCGCCCGCTACACTAATGACCCCGAAGTCATTGGAGTCCTGCTCGATGCCGGGCATGATCCCTTAGTCAGAGCTCACGATATGGCTACACCTATCGACCACGCCAACCGTAATAAAAAATTAATGAACACTAAGGAATTTTTAAGGCTCGAAGAAGCTAGCCGATAGCCTTTTATTAATTCAAAAAAAATTTCAGAAAGGAAGTAATAAAACATGAAAGCAAGAAAATTTGTAGCGCTCCTTACGCTCGTGTCTTTAAGCTTCTCTTATTGCTCCCCCGCCCTCGCCGACTCACAAGAAGAAAAACTTAGAGAACGAGAAAAATTTTTGACCGAACGCGCGCTGGATTTATCCGGCCAGTCCGTTGACCTCGACGACAAAGCACAAGCCCTTAACCGCAGAGCAGCAGAGCTTGAAGAACTTTCAAAATCTATCCAAAGCAAAAACGTCGAAGCTACGGTCAGAGAAATCGAACTCGAAGACCTACAGGCAAGTCTGAACAAAGACAGCGCCCGCCTCGTTGCCGAAAATCAAGAACTCGATCGCAATAAAGCAGAATTCGAAGCCTATAAAGCCGAAGTCGATACGCGCTATAAAGAGTCCTTGAAAATTGCACAGGACGCTATAAAGAAATTCAAAGAGGCCGAAGACAAAGAACAGCTTAACGAAGCCGAACGCCTTGAGCTTAATGATCTAAGAGCAAAGGCCGAAAGCGCCCTCCAAGAAGCTAAGACCATGAGGGCCGAAGCGCTGGAAAAAAAACAAAGGGCTGACGAAGTTATCAAGGTCAACGAAGAACAGCGCGCCGAGATCGCTATGTTGAAGGACGAGATAGAAAAGAAAAATAAACAGATCGTTGAACTTCAAAATCCTGTACCGGCTCATACTGAATGGACAGCAAGCACCGTTCCAATTCCTCCGCATTCTTCGCTCACTGTCACTGAACACGGCATAATGAACTGGACGGACGGTTCAATCCGTGCCCGGGGCTTCGGCGTTGCTCCCGATAAAGCCGCTAACGAAGCTCAAGGCCAAGCACTCGCCCGCCGCGCCGCTATATTAGACCTTCAGAGAAATTTACTTGAAACTATTCAGGGCGTTCAGATTGACGCTGAAACCAAAATGGTAAACTTCATGGCCGAAGACCGCGTGAACTCCGCCGTCCAAGGAACGATTAAAGGTGTCGAGATAATCGAAGAGAAATGGGACGAGGCTTCCAAGACTTACACCGTTGCAGGACAGGTCAAGCAGGAAAAATTAGGCGGCGCTATGTCCTTAATCAGGCGGCACATGAAGCAAGCAAAGAAACCCAGCGAACGCGGCCCTAAGACCGGAAATTATACGGGGCTTATCCTTGACGTTCGACACTTGCAAGTTGAACATCAAAAATTCTTTCATGTTGTAGACGAGAAAGGCCAGCTCGTTTACGGAACTGAATACGCTGACAATAAGAAACAGGATACTAACGGCTTATGCGTTTACTTCAACAAGCTTGTAACAGCTTCAGAAGAGCAAAACAAAGTCGGGAATAATCCGCTCGTAATTAAAGCTCAGCGCTTCGCCTCAAACGGAACTGATATTGTTATCCCTACAAGCGAGGCCGATAAAATCCGCTCAAACAAAATTGATTTTAGAAAAGACTGCAAGGTTATCGTAGTGGTCGAAGGGTAAAAAATTTTTTTTAATAACCCCCCTGCCAGCAAGCTGGCCTAGTGAAAAGCAACCCCCCTGTCAGCAAGCTGACATCCCCCCTTAACAGGGGGGACGAGAGAGTTCTTCAAAATCTTTTATCCCATCTACACCTTGCCTCCCCTGTGTAAGGGGAGGTGCTTAACGAAGTGAAGCGGAGGGGTTGTAGTTTAAAGAAAAAGGGGAGGTGCCCAAGGGCCGGAGGGGGTTATTTCTAAACAAGGTGAAGCCATGAAAAAAAAATTTGTCGCGTGTTTGTGCCTTTTGTTATTACTCTTTTATCTGGCCTGCTCGGACACAGCATACGCCGCTTCTAAAAGAAAAAAGAAAACTACTGCAATCAAAGCAACAACAACATTAGTCGAAACAAAATTAATCACGGTTACAGCCGAAGGAACTGCGCCGCTCGGTGACGGCAACAAGGCCGAGGCAAGCAAAATCGCCCGGCAGGAATTAATGCGTAACGCCCTTGATAAAGCTATCGGCTCTTACGTTGAAAGCGTAACTAAAATGGAAAACTTTCAGGTCGTAAGCGATCGAGTCTTTTCACAGTCAAAAGGCATGGTCAAGGACGTTCAAGTCACAAGAGAATGGATCGACGAGTACGAGATACTTCATATTGAAGCAATATGCAAAGTTTCAGAGCTTACACTCGACAGCAAGCTCGGCCCGGCTGTAATTGACGCGCTTGGAAATCCAAGAGTAATGATCCTGTTAGATAATCCGACAGCTCAAAGCCAGACCCAAAAAATTTTTGAGAAGAACGGCTACATGATCATTAACCCGACTCACGCTCAAATTCTCAAAGAAATCGACCTTGACGCGGCACGGGCCGGAGGTGATTACTCAAAGATCCGTGACGTTGCTCGTGATTTTCATGCTGATGTATTGATAACGGGACGAGCTACAGCCCGAACAGTCAACGCTCAAAAAATTTACGGCCAGACTCTTTACGCTGTCGCCAGCACCGTAAGACTCGAAGCAGTTTTATCGGACACAGCGCAGACTATAGGCTCCGAAGAATTTTCTTGGCGGCCAAGCCGAGCTAAAGAATGCTCGTTCTCAGAGTATGAAGGAGCAGTTAAGGGCCTCACGTCATGTTCAACTCAAGCGGCTGAAAGTATCGTTAATAAAATTGCTTACGCCCTAACGTCTGGAGCTGCTGGAAGCTTGCCCGGAAGGACAGTAAAAATTCTTCTCAAGAATATTGACTACAGGTCTTCAAGATCTTTACAGGACAGCTTAGCCAACATTCAGGGAGTAACAGGCGTGTATCAGCGCCGCTATCTCAACGGCAGCGAGCTTGAGCTTGATATAGTTTCTGACAAATCAGCCGATGAAGTAGCAGATCTTTTATTTGAGCTGGGCATAGAAATAACCGGCGTATCTAATGCTCTTGTCGAAGGGAGCAAGAGCAAAGAATGAAAAAAATTTTTCTTATCTCCCTGTCTTTAATTTTTTTTCTATTTAATTTTTCTTGGGCCGAAGACGAATACAGCTCAAGCAATTTATTAGCTATGACTATTGAGAGTCTTAGCTATGACGTTGAACAGGATACGGCCTTTGTCCGGGGAGTCGGAAGAGTTGTTCGTGAGACCCCACAAGGAATTTTTATGGCAAGGCGCGCCGCGATTAGTGACGCTCAAAGGGGTTTATTAATCTTGAAGCGCTCAATCGAAGAAGACAGACCGCCCCGGCCTGAAAGCGTAGCCGGAGATGTTCCGCCGATAAAAATTCTTAACGAGAAAATTAAATCCGGGCTTTATTACGTTGAAGTTCAGGCAAGCCTTTCAGAACTTATGCAAGACGATTTATATTTTGAAAATTTTTGGAGGTGAAAAAAATTTTGAAGGCCAAAAAATTTTTCAGCGCTCTTTTAATTTTTGCTTTTGCCTTTTTAACTTTCACGACCGGCGAGGCCGCGATGCTGCGCAAGGGAAAAATCTCTTCAAGCTCGGCCCAGACTCCTCAGCTTAACCGCCCTGTCTTGCCGAAGACCGGAGATATAGCCGTCATAGTTGAAGGCCCCGACCCTCAGCATAACGCAATAGCCGAGGCAATGATAATCGAAGAACTTGCCAGCAACGGTTACAGGGTTGTTGACGAGGCCCGCATGAAAAGAATTCGTGCCGCCGCCGCCCGGGCACAAGCCGCAAGGTATGCACTCGAAGGAAATGTCGAGGGGCTTTTAAAAATCAACGGGACTTATAACGCTACAGCTACTATCGTTGCGAGCGTTCGGGCAGGTTTTCCGGAGCCCAACGAGTTCCGACTTTACACGGGCACAGCTTCGGCCGCTATGGTCGCCGTAACTTCCGGAGGAGTTAAGCTCGGCGGCAAGACTTCACAGGGCAAAGCTGTCGGCTATACGGTTGACGAAGCAAGGGCCAACGCTATTACAGGTGCCGTTCGTCATGGTCTGTCGCTGATGCTCTAAAAAAATTATGAGCAAGCTCACCCCTCTGGCCTCACTTCGTTTGGGTACCTCCTCTCTAACTACAACCCCCTCCGGCACTTCAGGCCACCTTTTTTAAAAAATTTAACCCCTCCGGTTCGCTTCGCTCACCACCTCCCCTTTCAGGGGAGGCAAGGGACGTAGCCGGAATAAAAGGACTCTCTTGCGCCCCGCCGTCCCTGTAAGGGAAGGGGGACCGCTTGCGGTGGAAGGGTTGGGGGAGAGGGCCACAAAGTGTTCGCCATCGGGTTATTTATAAAAAAGGGATGCCCGCTTGCGGTGGTGGGGTTGCTTTCAAACAAGAGGGCCAAGCTTGCTGTTAGCCATTAGGTTATTTTAAAAATTAAGGAGGAAATAAAAATTGAAAGCAAAAAAATTTTTCAGCGTTGTTTTAATTTTTGTCTTGGCATTAATTGTGACTTTGACTTCGGGGGCACAGGCAAAGCCGCGGCTGACCGTCCGGCAGTTTGAGAACAAGACAGGCGAACGAAGTGTCCCCGCCGCCGCTATAACTGACATGATGGTCACGGAGCTTGGCGAAGCAGGAATATTTAACTTGCTTGAACGTGAAAGGCTTGACTACGTGACCGATGAGCTTGCCCTTGCTCAATCCGGCCTCATGGACAGCTCGACAGCTCCCCAAATCGGCAAGCTCAAGGGCGCTGAATATACAATGACCGGAGCAGTTACTCTTTATCATTACACTACGAGGGGCGGAGCAATCGGCCTAGCTGTTATCGGAGGAGTCGCGGCCGCCAAGACTGCATATGTCACGCTTGATATTCGTATCATAGACAACACGACAGGCGAAATAGTTTATACGAACGTTGAAGAAGGAAGGGCAAAGCGTGAGATAGCCGGAGGAGCAGGGGGCTACCGGGGCTTCTTTGTCGGAGGAGGACAGGCGACTTACGGAGGAATTTTGGCCGCCGCTACGCGCGATGCAGTTATTAAACACGTCAACAGAATGAGCAGTTACGATTGGGATTAAAAAAATTTTCTATTTTCTATTTTTCTACGGAGGGAAAAATTTTCATGAAGGCGAAAAAATTTTTCAGTGCGGTTTTAATTTCAGCGTTTATATTTTTGTCAAGCTTGGCCGCGTTGGCCGCGAATGATGATGTTGTTCGTATCGGTGTTATGAAGTTCGCAAGCAAGGCTTCGGGAGTTTCTTCGTATCAAGCCGAAGCTATCACCGATGAATTTACCCGTATGCTTGCAAGCTCACAGAGCATAGCCGTTATAGAACGGGAACAGCTCGCTTACATTGCCCGCGAACATAGAATTAATATGTCAGGGCTTGTTGACACTTCAACGGCCGTACAGATCGGACGGATTGCCGGCCTTCAGTATATTATTACGGGCGCGGTTACGCAGTTTGACGCGACGACTAAAGACGAAAAAGTTATCTGGGTACACGAGATTTCCCACGAAGCAAGAGTCACGATTGATATGAGAGTCATTGACGTTCAGACGGCCGAAGTAGTTTTCGCTATTGCTGAAACAGGAATTGCGACTTATAAAAATTCGTCCTTTGCTCTTGACAAAGATTTAAGAACTACAACGAGCGCCTCCGGAAGGATTCAAGAGGCCGCGATCTCTGACGCTGTAGCCAAGCTAGGGCATAGATTAAAAGAAGCCGTAGTCGGAGAATATTCGCAGGTCTTGAAGGCTGGAGGGCGTGATATTTATATCAACATTGGAGCAACGAGCGGAGCGCGTCCCGGAAATCTTTATAAAGTTTACATGGACGGCGAAGAGATTTACGATATGAACGGCCGTTCACTTGGCAAGAATGAGACCCCCTTGGCCGTTATAAAAGTCGACACGGTAGAGAATGATTACAGTATAGCCAGAATTGTCAAGGGAGGCGGCAACCCTGCGAACATTCAGCGCGGCGATAAAGTTGAGCCTATTTCACAGGGCGAGGCCAAGAAGCTTAAAATTCCGAGCAAAAGACCGCATCATTACATAGGCACTTCCAATCTCGAAGGCGCTGAACTTGATAACAGATTAGAGAATCTTTCAGCTAATCAAGGCGGCCCCGGCTTGGGAGGCCCTTCAGCAGCAAGCGTAACGCCTTCTCCTTCTCCTGCTCCTGTTGCTAAAAAGAAAGCGTCACATGCTTATGAAAATTATTCGACAGACCCCGGGAAAGTTATAAAGTCTTACGGACTTCCAAGCGGCCAAGAAAATACTTTGAGGATCAGTCACATCAACGCGAACAAGCTTAATAATAAGCGGGCCTATGATAAATTTGTCGAGCTTGCCAACGCTAACAAAGAAGATTATCTTGCGGCCTTCCGTGCCGGAGAAACTGCGCGAAGCTTAGGCGACAGGGACTCGGCTAAACAATGGTTTGAAAGAGCGCTCAAGATTAACCCGAACTACGAGCCGGCCCAGAAAGCTCTTGAGAAATTAAATTCAGCTCCGGCGAAAAAATCTTCAAGCAAGAGGCGAAAAAAATAATTAAGCCCTTTGCTTACCCTTGGGGGGAGTTTTTTTATAAATAGCCCGATGGCGAACAGCAAGCTGGCCCTTCTTTTGCGATAACCCACTCGCTGTTTTGTGCCCCTCTCTTTTTTTGAAATAACCCCCTCGCCAGCAAGCTGGCCCTCTCCCCCTTAACAGGGGGCGCAAGGATTCTTTCAACATATTCTATTCCTTTTACACTCTTGCCTCCCCTGAAAGGGGAGGTGGCCGACTGAAAGGAGGTCGGAGGGGTTGTTATTAAAAAGGGGAGGTGGCCCAAAGGGCCGGAGGGGTTGTAATTAGAAGAAAAGGGGAGTTGCCTCGCGATGCCTGAGGGAAACATAAGCACGAATTAATTTCTATTGTATAATTACCGCGATATTCAAAGTTTTTTTAATGAAAGGAGAAATTTTTTGAGATGTCAACGATCGGTTATTATGATCCTGAAAATTTCAAGAAAGTCTATCACGCTCAACCAAGAACAACAATCGAGACTCTTTTTTACGGCAACAACGTCCATCACGTTTTAGACCTTAAAGAAGCTTATAACCTTGCCAAGAATTCTCCCGGCACAATCGAATTAACAGGTATGCCCGTCTATAAGCCCACCGAGCAGGAACTTCCAATGGACGCGAACGTCTTACTCTTTAATGACGGCGCTATCTTCGGAAGAACGGCGGCGGCCCGTCGTATAGTCGGCTATCCTGATGTTGACGTTGCTAAATACTGCAAGATCATTCGTGAAGCTGTCTACAACATGCGCTATAAAAAACTTTATCAGGCTGACGCATACGTTGGACTTGACGAAGACTTCATGACAGCGGCTCATATAATTTTGCCCGAAGGCTACGAAAATAATTTATACAACTGGATGATTAATTTCCAGTATGCCAACGAAGCTTATAAACCGCGCTATGAGAAATCCAGAAGAATTTCAGATCATGACGGCGATATTTTCTTTGTTGCTGATCCTGATTGGTCGCACCCTGATTTCCCGCTTGGCCTTGCGTTCTTCTCACCTGAAGAGAACTGCGCGATCGTCCTTGGCCTTCGTTACTTCGGCGAATTAAAGAAAGGTACGTTGACTCTTGCATGGGGTATCGCGGCCCGCAACGGTTATGCGTCATGCCACGGCGGATTAAAGCGCTACACTCTCAAAGACGGGAGCAACAAGAAATATGTTATGGCTGCCTTCGGTCTTTCGGGTTCGGGCAAGTCAACGATCACTCACGCCAAGCACGACGGCAAATATGACGTAATGGTTCTTCATGATGACGCGTTTGTCGTCAACGTTAAGGACAAGTACGCTATCGCTCTTGAGCCTACATATTTTGATAAGGTTGCGGATTATCCTATCGGCTGCCCTGATAATAAATTCCTTTTGACGCTTCAGAACTGCGGCTGCGTTAAAGACAAAGGCGGAAAATTAATCGCTGTCACCGAAGACGTTCGCAACGGCAACGGCCGCGCTATTAAATCCCGTTTATGGTCGCCGAACAGAGTCGACAGGATTGATGAGCCTCTTAACGCTATCTTCTGGCTTATGAGAGATCCTACTCTTCCGCCTGTCTTGAAGCTTGAAGGCCCGTCACTTGCTTCGGTCTTAGGCGCTACGCTTGCAACGAAGAGAACGAGCGCAGAGAACTTAGCGCCCGGCGTTGACCCTGACGCGTTAGTCTGCGAGCCTTACGCCAACCCGTTCAGAACTTACCCGCTTGGAATGGACTATGAAAGATTCAAGCAGCTTATTTCCGACGGAGTTGACTGCTACATTCTCAACACTGGAAACTTCATGGGCAAGCCCGTAGGCAAAGAGAATACGCTCATGATCATCGAGTCAATCGTTGAGAACAAAGCCAAATGGGAACCCTTCGGCAATCTTTCCGGCATTAAGACAATGAAGATCCCGGGCTTCGACGCTGATTTAAAGAACGAAGAGTATAAGACGCAATTAAAGAAACGCTTCCAGGACAGACTGAACTTCATCAAGTCCCGCGACACTGAACGCGGCGGAATTGATAAACTTCCTGCCGATGCTCGCGAGGCCGTAGAAAAATTAATCGCCGAGATAGGCTAAGAATAAAAGAATAAAAAAAATAACCTCCCTTCAACGGGAGGATTTTTTTTACGCAAGCGCTATAGCTTCGACTTCACAGAGAACGCCCCTTGGCAATTCCTTTACGGCTACGCATGAGCGAGCAGGCTTGGACACAAAAAATTTTGCGTAAACTTCATTGAAGGCGGCGAAGTCCGACATATTAGCAAGAAAACACGTAGTCTTGATTACGTTCTTGAAATCACTTTCTGCGGCCTCAAGAATAGCGCCGATATTTTTACAGCTTTGTTCAGCTTGGGCGGTTATGCCTTCGGGGATTGCTCCGGTCGAAGGGTCTATAGGTATCTGGCCGGACGTGTAAATAAATCCGCCCGCCTCGTAGCCTTGAGAATAAGGCCCAATAGCTCCCGGGGCTTTCTCTGTAGAGATTACTTTCATAGTCATGAAAAATTTACCTCCTGTAAAAAAATTTTTTTAAGATTATACAGTTTTTTTAAACCAACCTGGCCCTTTGTTCCACCTCCCCAAGGGGAGGCTTTGCGGTGGTGGGAGTTGCCTTCCAATAGGGCCAGCTTGCTGTTCGTCAAGCCTTCGGCGTGCTTCGCGACCAGGTTAGTTCTAAATGCCTCTTACTCGTCTAAATTTCTTACGAGCTTGAAAATCACTGACGCTAATTTCTGCGGGTCATGCCTTACGACCCGTCCTTCTTTTTCGCTTTCAAAGATCGACATTATAGAAGCTTCGATCAAAATACTTCCGGTCTTCTTGATTGCCTCGCGTTGTTCAGCGTCAACGAACAGAGGCTCGGCTCCTTCTTCTTTGTAAGCCGCGATAATATCTTCGGGGATTGGTTCGTTGTTAGCTATGACGAAATCCGGAGTGCAGCCCAAGGCAACGGTTACCCATTCAAGATGCTGTACTATATTCATTCCTTGAGTCTCTTCGGGCTGGGTCATTAAGTTACAGATATAAATCTTAGGCACCGGGCAATCTCTAAGCTTGTCCGCAAAATCTGAAAGAAGCAAGTTAGGTATAACGCTAGTGAATAAACTTCCCGGCCCTAACAAAATTACATCAGCTTCGTCAACTGCGCTCAAAACATCCGGCAAAGATTTCGCGCTCAAAGGCTCGATCCATACCTCGTCAAGCTCATGACCATGAGCAGAAATATCAAGCTCGCCCTTAACTTCAAGCCCGCTTTTAGTCTTGCCCATGAGTTCAATTCCTTCGGTCGTAACGGGTAAGACACGGCCGCGAATTGAAAGCAGGTGATTCATTTTCTCAACGGCTGTGCTGAAGTCGCCGCTCATTTCAGTGACAGCTAAGAGCAATAAATTTCCCAAGCTGTGCCCGGCCAGTTCGCCGCGGTCGAATCTGAAGTCAAGAATTTTTTTCAGCTCGTTGTCGTTTTCGGCCAAGGCCGCTATACAGTTACGAACATCACCGGGCGGGAGCATTCCCCATTCGTTACGAATTCGCCCGGAGCTTCCGCCTTCGTCCGTGACGGCGACAACTGCTGTAATATTTCTTGTAAAAGATTTTATTCCCCTAAGCAAAGTTGAAAGCCCTGTGCCTCCTCCTACGGCCAATATGTAAGGCCCGCTGGAGAGTCGGCGGTCTATTGCCCGGGCTATTACAGGCTTGTTAAAAAAATTTTTCAAGCGCCCGAACAAAAATAAAATTATCAGAGTCGTAAGCGCTCCTAAAATAAATCCGTTCATTTTTTATTGATGTCCGTGTCCTTTGTCCCTGTGCATTACGCAGACTCCGCTGTAAAGCTTTGAATAAATTTCTCCAAGCCAGCTGGCTACAGCTACAGAACGGTGACGGCCGCCCGTACAGCCTACGGAAATATGAAGCTGTCCTCTTACGTTGTTCAGGAACTGCGGAATAAAGAAATCCAGGAAATTTTTCGTAAGCTCCATAAACTTATGAGTCTCGTCAAACTGAAGCAAAAATTTTTTAACAGGCTCGTCCTCGCCGGTAAGATTTTTTAATTCTTCAACGTAATAAGGATTAGGAAGGCCGCGAACGTCAAGAACAAAACTGCTGTCTTGGGGCACGCCGTATTTATATCCGAACGAGCTGATTAAAATCGAAATGCCTCCGTTTTCGTCAAAGAATTCTTTGAGCAATCGCTCCCGGTGTTGGTGCAAGTCCATCATTGAAGTATCAATGATAATATCAGCGCGATCCATTACAGGGGCAAGCAGCTCACGCTCGGCGCGTATGCTTTCCTTTGTTGAAAGGCCTTGGCCTAGCGGGTGGACTCTTCGTGTTCGTTCGTAGCGCCTTAATAATTCTTCCTCGGAGGCCGTCAAAAAAATTACTTTGACATCTCCTCCCCATGCCTTTGAAATATCGTCAATAACTTTTACAAAATCGCCGACAAGATTTCTTATGTCTACCGTTGCAACGACACCGCGACTCTTTGAAGCCTCTGGCCTCTCTGCAATAAGTTTAAAGAACTGCGGAAGAAGAGCCGGCGGAAGGTTGTCTATAGTAATGAAGCCGAAGTCTTCAAGAACTTTCATTGTCATAGTTTTTCCTGCTCCGCTCAAGCCCGTTACGATTATGAATTGCTGCTGCATTTTTATAACGCCTCCTTTTAATAAAAAAATTTTTTTTACAGCGTACTGGCGACAGCGACACAAGCCCGGGCGATAATATCCGTAGCCTCGCCCTTGGTGACCGTCATTCCAAAATGAAAAATATTATCGGTCGTGTAGACCGTAAGGACTCCTAGCTTGCTCAAGAGTTCAACGTACTCAGAATTTTTATTTTTATCAGGCTTGAAGGTTGAGCGCGCGCCCTTCTTGCGTTCGACTTTGTAAAGCTCCGGGAAAGCTTCGCAGACAGCCCGGACGAATTCGCCGCGTGAGATAAATTTATCTTTGCTCAAGTTAGAAGGCGTTGAAGGATTTTTAAGGCCAAGAGATTTTTGAGCGCGTTTTAAAATTTCCAGCGTGTCTATAGTCGTGAGCATATCCTGAACTCCGAAGACTCCGTGATCGTCGCCTTTAATAACGGCCATAGCTATAACGGGGTCGTCGCGGTCTTCAATGTGATAAGAAACTGAATGAGGGTACTCATGAGGCAAAGCTATCCCGTATAAATTAGAAAGCTGGACGGTCTTATTAAGCGAATGAGTCTCCGGTACGTCCGAGTAATGACAGAGCGAAAGATCAACGCTCGAACTTAACAGTGCCCATTGAACTAGCAACGGGTGAACGCTGCGGGGAGTCTTTCCTGTTTGAGCAGAGATTGCGGCCAAGGCTCCGGCGGCTTGCCCGGTCATCATTGTTATCGGCTGAAGGCGAAGAGCGCCGGCTGTAAATCTAGTCATTGATAAATTTTTTTCAGCGGCTATAAATCCGTCAATCTCGTTCGGAATTAATATATCCAACGGCACTTGAAACGGCCCTCGGGGTCTGTTAGTTTGGGCGGTGCTTGCGCGTTCGTTGAATTCCCATTCGACTTCGGAGTCACTGTTAGCTCCGTGGAGGTCGATTATGTAGCCGCCAATCGCTATAGCGTTTGAGAACTCGTGGCTTGTTTGACCGTCGCGATAGCTCAAAGAATTTTGTAGAAGTTCATGAGAAGTAAAAGTATGTTCGCCTATTATCCTTCGGGACTCTCTTACGTAAGGGATAACGGGCATACGTCTAACAATCTCCTGCCATTCGGGCGGCAGGGAGCGGGCGGCATCTGGAAGGATTCTATTTTTATATTCGTCATCAGGGACAGACCATTCTTCGCCAAGTTCATTCTGGACGTAATATATAAAGTGAAGAGTCTTTATTAAGGCATCGCGTTCGATCTCACGTCTTAGCCTTCGATTTTCAAGATAGGCAACGGGGAGGCCGGACTTTCCGTTCCAGCCGTAAGTACCGGGGAAATCGTTGCCCCAGTTTACGCTTGTTTTTGTTATATAAGCGCGCTGATCTTGGGCGGCGGTGTAGCTGTAGGGGTTGGAACTGTCGGGGAGGCCGCGATAGGCGTTATGCGTCATAAAATTTACAGGGGTCTTAACGGGATAAACATTCCTGAAGTTAAAGCCGTCGGACGTTACAAAGTTCTCGTAATTTTTTTTAGCAAGCTCGTAGCCCGGGAGCGGTTCACGGGGTCTTAAATAATCCGGGACGTAGGGATTATATTTTTTCAAGACTGCTACCCATGTTATATCTTGAATCATTGCGTCGGAATTCAAGAAGGGGGCGCGGGAATTTCCTGCTCTGTACGGGACGTTAGCAAGAGGAATTATATCGCCGTACTCTGTAGCGTCTATAAGAGTCTTGCACGGGTAAGACTGTTCGCCTTCAAGAGTCCTTACAGTAACGCCGGTAATTTTTCTTTTCTCTTGATGGACTCGAATTATCTCGGAGTTCATTAAGAAATCTACCCGGCCGGAACGTCTTGCGTCATTAACCATTGCGACTAAAACTTCCTGGCCTACGTGAGGCTCAAAGGCGAGCGTTCTGTCGTCCCAGTAGCAGGTACTCATGGATTTATCGAGATAATTGTAATAAGCTTCGACCTGGGCGATAAATTCTCTGTATATTCCGCTCCTTTGTCTGCTCATATCGTCCATGGTAGAGACTCCGGCGGCTGTAGCCTGTCCTCCGATCCATGAGCTTGGCTCTACAACGAGGACGCTTGCTCCCATTCGAGCGGCTTGGATTGCCGCGGAGATTCCTCCGGTTCCTGCACCGGCGACAACAACATCATAAGAATTTTTATCTGGCTTCTGTTTTGTTCGTCTTGCTGATAAGGCTGGCGACTCTGAAAATAAAATCAGTATGATCAAAAGAAAAAATAACGAGCGCGATTTTTTTAATACGTTCAAAATTTTAACAACTCCCAATGAATTTAAAATAATTGTCAATCATACACCACACAGATAAAATATTAACAAAATTTTCTTATTGGAGGCACCCAAAATTTCACACGAAGAATTTATGCAGAGGGCTTTGACTTTGGCCGCGAATGGATTAAAAAAAACTTCGCCTAATCCTATGGTGGGCTGTGTAATCGTTAAAGATAATTTGATTCTTGGGGAAGGCTGGCATCATGAGTACGGCAAACCTCACGCGGAGATTGAAGCGCTCAATGACGCGAAGGCCAAGGGCAATGACATTAGAAGCGCGACGGTTTATGTGACGCTTGAGCCTTGCTCACACTACGGGAAGACTCCTCCTTGTGCTGACAGATTAATTCAGGAAGGAGTCGGCGAGGTCGTTTCGCTAATGAGGGATCCCAATCCCAAAGTCAACGGGCAAGGACTCGAAAAGCTCAAGGCCGCCGGAATAAAAGTCACTGAACTCACAGGCGATTTACAAGAAAAATCTAAATGGCTTAACCGCGGATTTATTTTTGTTCATAAATACAAGAGGCCTTTTATAAATTTGAAAGGGGCTTTGAGTCTTGACGGAAAATTTTGCTTGTCTAACGGTGAGAGCAAATGGTTAACCGGACTCGAAGCTCGAACGGCTGCTCATTCAATGCGAGCTGAAAATGATGCTGTACTTGTTGGAGTCGGTACGGTTTTGAGCGATAATCCCGAACTTACTGTGAGGCACGTCCCCGGGATCAATCCGTTAAGAGTCGTTCTTGATTCAAATTTACGGACTCCCCTTGAGGCAAAAATAATCGGCGGCGATAAAAAATTAATAATCTTTACGCTTGCGGACTCAAAATCTCAAAAGGCCCTGAAGCTTTCTGAAAGGGGCGCAAGAATTTTCACTCTGCCTTCAATGGATCTAAAAATCGTTCTGGAAAAATTAACCGGACTTGGAGTTTTAACTTTAATGGTTGAAGGCGGGCCGAAGGTCTTGAGTGCGTTCCTGAAAAATAATTTTGCAGACTATATAAATTTATTTTACGCTCCCAAAATTTTGGGCGAAGGGCGGGGCTTTGAGCTTGGAATGAATTTTAATTCCGTGAGCGAAGCTTTGAGCCTTGAAAATTTAAAATCAAAATCTCTTGGCAAAGATATTTTAATAGAAGGGCGGTTGTCATGTTCACCGGACTTATAGAAAGAACGGGGCGCATAAAAGAATTTCATCAGGCCGGGACGTTTTACAGGCTTGCTATTGAAGCTGAAAATTTTTCGGGCGAACTTGTGACGGGACAGTCTGTCGCTGTGAGCGGAGCTTGCCTTACGGTGACCCGCAACGACTCAAAAATTTTTGAAGTTGAAATGATGCAGGAAACTTTCAAGCGTACTTGGTTTGGAAAAAATTTGCGGCCAGGCACAAAAATAAATCTTGAAAGGGCTATGAGACTCTCGGACAGACTTGACGGTCATTTAGTTTTAGGACACGTTGACGGTGTAGCGAAGTTAATAGAACTCAAAGGAACGGACACGAAAGAGGCAGTCTTTGTTCCGGAGGACAGGGAATTATTGCGCGGGATTGTTTCAAAGGGTTCAGTAGCGATTGACGGCGTGAGTCTCACGGTTATAAACGTGAGCGACAAAAATTTTTCTGTAGGACTCATTCCGGCGACTCTATCAGCAACGACTCTAGGGAGCTTAAAGCCGGGGAGTTTTATTAATCTTGAAACGGATATACTAGGAAAATATATTGCGCGCCTCACGGAGTTCGCCCAAGGGACTCGGCCTCAAAGGGAGGGCGGAAATTATTTAGCGTCGCTTCTGGAAATGTGAAAGGAAAAAAATTTATGATGTATCCATTTATGACTCTCAATGACGACACGGAAATAACTCATTCCGAAATGAAGAACAACGGTAGAGTGAAAGTATATATAGAGACGCCGGACAAGAAGGACGGATTTCATAACGCTGTCTGCTGGCTGCCGGATTATGAATGGGAAAATATTAACGGATACTCCCCGCTGGAAATGGAGTACTTCAAAAAATTAGTTAAGAATAATGCACACTTGATTATGGAATTTTCTCAATCGGGGGGCATCTTGTGTGCCGTAAATTCTTAGAATTGGGCCGTATATTATTTTTTTCTGGTCGAATGAAAGCAATCCGCTTGAGCCTGTTCATGTTCATGTAGCAGAAGGCAAGGCAAGACCCAACGCTACAAAATTATGGCTCACAAGCACAGGAAAAGTTCTTCTGTGCAATAATAATTCTATGATACCTGAAAAAATTTTAAGGAATATTATTCGTCTTATCGAAGCGAACAGCAAAGAAATAATTGAAAAATGGATTGAACATTTTGGCGATATAAGATTTTTTTGCTAATATTATCTCCGTGTATTGAAAAGAGATGAGAAAATTTTTATGAACTGTCACGAACATAATCACGAACATGAAATTATTATCAGCAAGCCCGAATATAAACGAGTCGAAAAGAAGCTCGAAGTAAAAATTCCTACTGAATGGGGAGTCTTTAACGTTGCGGCTTACCGGAGCATTGCACAAGATGATGACGCGCATACTCATTTAGCTTTGACCATGGGAGATATTTTGACTCCCGAACCGGTTTTGACTCGCGTTCATAGTGAGTGCTTTACGGGGGACGTGTTAGGTTCGCTGCGCTGTGACTGTGGGCCGCAGCTTCATACGGCTTTGAGCATGATAGCCGATGAAGGCCGGGGAGTTTTGCTTTACATGCGCCAGGAAGGAAGAGGGATCGGCCTGTTAAATAAATTGCGGGCGTATAAGCTTCAAGACGGAGGACTCGATACTGTTGATGCTAATGTCGCCTTGGGCTTTCCGCCGGACTTGCGCGAATATGGAACGGGCGCTGAAATTTTAAAAGACCTTGGCCTGAAAAAAATTCGTCTCATGACAAACAACCCCGGTAAAATTTCTGGCCTCGAAGAATACGGAATAGAAATCACCGAACGCGTACCAATTTTAATACAAGCCAATAAATATAATAAAAAGTATCTTGATACTAAAGCAGTACGAATGGGACATTTGTTTTAAAAATTTTTATAGAGTTTATAGATTAATAGACTAGAAAGGAAAAAATTTTTCTGCATGAGAATCACCGAAGGAAAATTAATCGGCACTGGCTTAAAAATTGCTATCGTTGCCTCACGTTTTAATGAGCTTGTAACTTCACGCTTAATCGAAGGCGCTAAAGATGTTCTTTTGCGTCATGACGTATCAGCGAATTCAATCGAAATTTTTTGGGCGCCCGGTGCTTGGGAGCTTCCGCTCGTAGCTAAAGAAGTAGTCTTAACAGGAAAATATGACGCGGTAATCGCCTTAGGTGCTGTCATTCGCGGCGACACTCCTCACTTTGATTACGTAGCCGCGGAGTCTTCTAAAGGACTCGCAAGCGTTGGACTCGAACATAGAGTCCCGGTCTTGTTCGGCGTGTTGACCTGCGACACTCTTGATCAGGCTTTAATCAGAGCAGGAAGCAAGGCCGGCAACAAGGGAGCAGATTGCGCACTTGGCGCTATAGAAATGGCAAACTTATTAAGAAATATCCGCCGCAATAACAACGAAACAGGAGAAAATTTAAATGCTTGATATAAAATACATCTTAGCCAACAAAGAAGAGTACGCCGCCGTTCTAAAAAACAGAAAGCACGATTTTGATTTAAATATCCTTTCAGAACTTGACGAGCGCCGCAGGAAAATTATCGGCGAAACTGAAGACCTCAAAGCCAAACGCAACGAAGGCTCAAAGAAAATCGGAATGGCAAAAAATAATCCGGAGCTTAACGTTGAGGCCCTCAAAGCTGAAATTAAATCCATGGGCGACAAAATCAAAGAGCTTGACTCAGAATTAAATGAGATCGAAGAAAAATTACATACGCACTTAATGACCCTTCCCAATAAATTAAGCGCTACGACTCCGATCGGCAACGACGAGAACGATAACCCCGTTGTAAGAAAATGGGGCGAGCCGCGCAAATTTTCTTTTGAGCCTAAACCTCATTGGGACGTAGCAGAGCCTATCGGTATCATGAGCACTGAACAGGGAGTAATGTTAGCTCAAAGCCGCTTCACTGTCTTGAAAGGACTCGGCGCTCGAATGGAACGCGCACTCGTGAACTTCATGCTTGACCTTCACACTAAGAAGCACGGTTATTTAGAAGTTGAGCCTCCCTTCATGGTACGTTCTGCAATTCTTGAAGGTACAGGACAGCTTCCGAAGTTCGCCGAGGATTTATATAAATTACAGAACGATGACTTATGGTTAATCCCTACGGCCGAAGTTCCTTTGACGAATTTAAACCGTGAAAGCATTTTAGAAGAAAAAGACTTGCCGTTATATTACACGGCTTACACTCCATGCTTCAGGCGTGAGGCCGGGAGCGCCGGGCGTGACGTTCGCGGCTTAATGCGTCAGCATCAGTTTGATAAAGTTGAAATGGTCAAGATCTGTACGCCCGAAACAAGTTATGACGAGCTTGAAAAGTTGACAGCCAATGCCGGCGAAGTCCTTGAGCTTTTAGGATTGCCCTACAGGGTTGTTAATTTATGTTCGGGGGATATTGGCTTCGGGTCATGCAAGACTTATGACTTGGAAGTCTGGCTTCCGTCACAAAATAAATACCGTGAGATCAGTTCGTGTTCAAACTGCGAGGACTTCCAGGCGAGGCGAATGAGTCTCCGTTACAGACCTTCGGACGGAGGCAAGATAAGATTTGCTCACACGCTCAACGGTTCGGGGATTGCAGTCGGCCGAACGTTGATAGCAATAATTGAAAATTATCAGGAAGAGGACGGGAGCATAAGAATTCCTGAAGCTCTTGTGCCTTATATGGACGGTCTTGAATATATTGGCAAATAATCTTCCCGTTATAGCGGGGTGTTGTGTTGCGGCTTTAATTTGTATCGGGGTACAGTTCTTTATTAAAAGGGCGCTTGTGCCCCGTCAATATTCTTATTTTAGAGATCTGCTGCTTGCTGGAGCGTGGCTGATCTTGGCCGTATGGTTGGGAAATTTTGAAGAGCGCGTGTTGGTTTGCTCGGCTGCTCTTGCAAGCTTTGCGGGCTTGGCTGAATATATTTATCATGACTCGCGCTGGAGGATTCTCTATCCGATTATAGGCGCGTTGTGTGCATACTTCGGCCCTTCTGTTCATTTCATAAGATTCCCTGACAACGAATATATTTATCTTACTCCTGCTTTTTCTTTTATAGCCGGTACAGTATGGTTTAGTTTCTTCCCGTTTATCTTTCGTTATCTTGACGATATACCCGGGCTTGTTGGTCATCTTTTGGCCGTGACGTTTGTCTTAATGCTTGCGGCTTGTATAGCTACGGGATCGGGAGATTTATTTATGGTCTTGGCCGGATTATTTTTGCTCGTTGCATTCTGGAGCCGCTACGGAAATTTATACAGGCAGGCCGGAAAAGCTATGGCCTCAATGTGGGGAGTTATAGTCGCGGGGACTTCGATAATCGGGAACAGTAAGGGAATAGTTTTGAGTACGGTTTTATTTTTATCGCTTGGCCTCTTCGCTATACCTGTTACAGAAATAATTTTTAATTACATTCGTTCGCTCTTTGACGATTCAGAAAGCCCCGAAGAAATTTCTGAAAAGCGCAGGATTTATGCTCACATGTTGAGCGGCGGAGTCGAACATCCCGAAGCCGTGCAGTCTGTAGCCGGGCTTTGTGCTTTGACGAGTATCGCGGCGGCTTGGGAGAAATGGTTAATTGCTGTAATAATAATCGCTATAGTTTTTATCTTTCAATATTCCCGGAAAAAGAACAGCAAGCCTTACCCGTCACTATGGGGAATAAATTTCGATAACGTTTCAATGAATTACGCCGTGTCTAAAGCGCGCGGGCTTATCTTGAATCCCGAAAGCGATAAGGCGCAGTTAATCGTCACTCTGAACGCTATAGGAATGGAATTGACTTTGAGCGATTCAGAATTTAATGAAGTTGTAAAAAATTCTGCTTTAATTCTTGCTGACGGTGCCGGGCTTTGCCTTGGCATGAAAATTTTGGGACAGCCAATTCAAGAGCGGGTTGCCGGGATAGATTTTGCCGAGCAGTTATGCCGAGCTGCAAGCGTTGAGGGTTGGCCGGTATATTTTGCCGGAGCGGCCGGGAGTACTGCAAGAGATTGCGCTGAAGTTTTGAAGAAAAGATTTCCCGGGCTTGTTGTCGCGGGAACGAGGGACGGTTATTTTGACGTTGACGATCCGGAAATTCCAAACGAGATTGCCGCAAGCGGAGCAAAAATTTTATTGGCCGCTATGGGACAGCCCCGCCAAGAGAAATGGATTTATTCTCACAGACAAAGCCTTGGCCCTATGCTTTGCGTAGGAGTCGGAGGAGCCTTTGACGTTTTATCGGGCAAGCTTAACCGCGCTCCGGTCTTCATGCAAAAGATCGGACTTGAATGGCTGTACAGGACTCTTCAAGAGCCGGGACGCTGGAAGAAAAATATCAAGCTCGTTACTTTCATGCTGAAAATTTTTGCGACCCGCCTCGGCTTTCCGCCTAAGTACAAAATATAAAAAGCAGGAGAAGAAGTCACCGTGAGATTTAAATACCGTGCAATGTCTTTGAACGGTGAAATGGTCGAAGACTTTGTAGAAGCTCAAGACTCAAGCAGAGCTTTTGAAATTTTAAAGGCACAGGGAATTCTTGTTATAAGTCTTACTGCTCAGGATGCTGTTCAGAATTTCAGCAAAGCTTCAACCCGTAACGCTCTTAGCGTTGCTTTTAATTTCAGAGTGCCGCTGAAGACTCTTGTAATATTTTTCCGCCAGCTTTCTACGATTATAAATTCCGGCGTAAATCTCTCTACGGGTTTGAATATCCTTTCAGACAGCGAAGAGAATAAATACTTCAAAAAAATTTTATTGGAAATTCAAAACGATATTGGCAAAGGGTTTACTCTTACGCAGGCAATGAAAGCTCAAAAAGTTTTTAATCAGTTATTAATTTCTTTGATTGAAGCCGGGGAGGCCGGAGGGAGGCTCGGCTATGCTCTTGAACAATGCGCCGTCTTATTAGAAAAGCAGGCCGCCTTGAGAAATAAAGTTAGAAGCGCGATGTTATATCCGTCTTTTGTAATGTTGTTTGCGGTTGGAGTCGTCGCGTTCTTTTTTATTTTTCTTGTGCCGAAATTTGAAGCGACTTTCAAGAATCTTAATATCGAACTTCCGGCTGTCACGCTGAAAATTTTTTCCATGGGAGATTGGTTTACAGCTCACTGGCATTTTTTATCAGCAGGACTTTTAGGAGCGTGTGTTTTGATTTATCTGCTTTCAAAATTTCAGGGTACGCGGGGCATAATGGACAGGATAAAATTAAAAATCCCTGTCATAAAAAATTTAGTCATGAAGTCTTCGATGGCTCGTTCAAGCCGGACTCTTTCGGCTATGACTTCTGCGGGCGTTCCTATAGCAATGGGAATCGAAATGGCCAAGGGCACGGCTTATAATGTCTTAGTTGAAAACGGCTACGAAGAGTTAAAAGAAAATGTAATCCGCGGGGTATCGTTAGGGGACGCGGCCAAGAGCGCGAAAATTTTTCCGGTCTTAGTTTCTCAAATGATGCGAATAGGACAGGAGACGGGGCATCTTGATAACATGCTTGAGCGTGTCGCCTCGTGGTACGATCAGGAACTTGACGATCAAATTAAAGCAACCGTATCTCTTTTAGAACCTGTGCTGGTAATTATCGTAGGAGTGATTATTGCATTTATCGCCGTGTCTGTCTTTGCTCCGATAACTTCGGCTATAGTTCAGCTTTCATAGAATTCAAAAAAAATTTTTTTAAAGAAGGAGATTTTTTTTATGCGCTACAGTTCAAGGCGTAGGGGCTTCAGCCTCGTTGAGTTATTAATAGTGATCGTGGTGATCGGCGTGTTAAGCTCCATGATGATTTTCTCAAGCAGCGAGTCAATATCTTCGGCCAAGGCCTCGAACATTATCAGCAATCTTAGAAGTTTAAAGAATGCAGCCTTCGCTATGTACATTAATCACCCGGAGTCGTTCGACACAACCGCGCCCTCTAATCCCACAAAAGATCAGCTAGCCTTAGCTATGGGGGAAAGCAATATCGAAGGCTATCCGAAGGATCTGGATATAAACAAATATCAGAAGAACCAGATAGGCGTATATTCACCGTCATACACATCAGACGTTTCAGGCGATACGGAAGTTATAGTATGCGCACCGGGTATATCAAAAATCGAAGCATACAGCTGGCTTCCCGGCGGATTATACGGAAGCGACAGCCTTGTTGCCGAAACTGATCTTGACGCATACGGACTCGGCAGATTCACACTCCCCTGCGACCAATACCCATACGGTCCTATCGTGGTGCGTATCAAGGGTTACCGCGGCAACACTATGATCGACGAATGTCACTTACAGCT
>JAFSSV010000016.1 GCA_017450825.1 Synergistaceae bacterium | reverse complement strand
GTTCAGGGGACGATGACGGGAAGAACAAGAGGCTCTACACTTCAAACGGAGTCAAGCTGGTGCCGCATATAAATTTTTATCTCATTGACGCGCCGGACGTTTTCATTAAAGCCCAGCCCAAGCCGTTAGACCCGGGCACACCGGAAATGATAACGGGCAACATGCCTGCTGACGAAGGACATTTAATTATTAACAGTCAAGAAGAGTACGCAGCCTTCATAAAAAAAGAACCTGCTACCCAAAAATTTATCAAACGCTTCATGGGAAGCAACGAATTTATAAATAATATTACGCGTTACTGTCTATGGCTCGTTGACGCTGAACCGCACGAAATAAGGGATTGCAAACTTATCATGGAACGCGTAAAGGCCGTAGAAAAATTCAGACGCGCAAGCACAAGGGCGGCCACCCGAAAGCTTGCCTATACTTCTTGGCTTTTCGCGGAAATTCGACAGCCGCATTCAAATTATATTGCGATTCCCAAGACATCTTCAGAAAATCGTAGCTATATACCTATTGATTGGCTTGACGCTTCAATAATAGCTGGCGATGGTTTAAGAGTTATCCCCGGCGCGACTCTCTATCACTTCGGAATTCTAACAAGCCGGGTTCATATGGCTTGGACTCGAAGAACGGCAGGACGTTTAGAAATGCGATTACGTTATTCAAATACAATCGTGTATAACAATTTCCCTTGGCCGTCCCCGTCCCCAAAGCAGCGCAAAGAAATCGAACAAACCGCGCAGGAAATTCTAAACGCCCGGGCGAAATATCCGTCAAGTTCGCTTGCTGATCTCTATAATGATTCGATAATGCCGCCCGAACTTCGCAAGGCTCATAGCGCTAACGATCAAGCAGTCTTAGCGGCTTATAATTTTTCTGTTGTTATGACAGATGAAGAAATCGTCGCGGCGTTAATGGAACTCTACACAAAACAAATATAAAGAGTGTAAGAGAAATAGCGAATGTCGAAGGGAGTCCTTGCGCCCTTTGTTAAGGGGACCCAGGCCAAGCTTGTTGGCGAGGGGGGTTCCCTACTCCAACCCCCTCCGACCTCTCTTTGTTTAGGCACCTCGCCTTCTTTAACTACAACCCCTCCGGCCCTTCAGGCCACCTCCCCTCTTCTTTTAACCACAACCCCTCCGCCTCACTTCATTCGGCACCTCCCCTTTCAGGGGAGGCAAGTTGTGAAGGGAATAGGACTCTCTCGTCCCTCCTGAAAGTGGGGATGTCAGCTTGCTGACAGGGGGGTTGCTTTTCACGAGGGCCAGCTTGCTGGCGAGGGGGTTATTTCTAAAAAAAGGGTTATAATTTTTTAATTGAGCTTAGTATATAAGGGTACTTTTTAAAATGAAAGACGAAAAAACTAACGTAATGCGTGTGCTTGACAGCAAAAAAATTCATTATTCAAGCCATTTTTATATACAAGATCCGACAATGAGCGGCGAAGACATTGCGGCATTGCTCAACGAAGAACCGTCTCATGTATTTAAAACTCTTGTAACGCAAGGTAAAACAGGAAATTATTATGTCTTTATAATTCCTGTAACTCAAGAACTCGATCTCAAAAAAGCGGCCAAGGCTGCCGGTGAAAAATCAATAGCAATGATAAAACAAAAAGAGCTGTTGCCCTTGACAGGATATGTTCACGGGGGCTGCTCGCCAATAGGTATGAAAAAACAATTTAAGACTTTTATTCATGAAACTGCAACAAAATATGAAACAATATTTGTAAGTGCCGGCAAGTTAGGCTGTCAAATTGAAATTGCTCCCACAGATTTAATGACCGTTGCAAAGTGTACAGCGGCTGACATAACACAGGAAGTCAATGAATGAAGCTTGAACGAATAAAATTTATTACAGCTGTTGTACTTTACGGGACAATCGGCTTGTTTTTAAGGCAAGTGACGATACCGAGTGAAATTGTTGTCTTGTGCAGAGGAATAATCGGTTCAGCTTTCATTCTCGTATATCTAAAGCTGACAGATAGACACATAGATATTACTGCAATCAAAAATAATTCCCGTTGGCTTTTGCTATCCGGAATCTTTTTAGGATTGAACTGGGGCTTCCTGTTCGCGGCATATATGCACACCACCATAGCTATAGCGAGTCTTTGTAATTATATGGCTCCACTGATAATTATTTTAATCGCTCCTGTTGTTTTACATGAGCCTTTGAATACAAAAAAGCTCCCTTGTGTTGCGGCGGCTTTTATCGGAATAATTTTAGTATCTGGCTTTTGGGAGGGAGCTGTAGGGAAATTATCAGGTGTGTTGCTTGGCTTGTCTTCGGCGCTGTGCTTTGTGGGTATTGTTATCTGCAACAGGAAGATAAGCAAAATATCTTCCTTCGATAAAGCCGTTGTGCAGTTGGCTGTATCGGCCTTGACGATCCTGCCTTATGCGTTATTAAAAAATTATAATGCCGCTCTGCCTTGGAATATGAAATCCATTCTGTTTATTTTTATTTTAGGAATTGTTCATACTGGGATTGCATATTGTTTTTATTTCAGCGGCCTCGGAAGTCTTCCCGTACAGACAATCGCTGTATTGGGATATCTTGAGCCTGTAGTATCAGTGTTCTGCTCGGCATTCTTTTTAAATGAAAGTATGAGTGTTGCCGGATGGATTGGAGCTGTCCTTATACTGGGAGCGGCTGTAATCAGTGAATGGAATTAAAGCAAGCACAGTTAAAAAACTATAACCCTTTTTTTAGAAATAACCCGATGGCGAACAGCAAGCTGGCCCTCTTGAAAAGCAACCCCCACCGCCGCAAGCGGCCCTCCCCCCTTAAAAGGGGGGCTTTATGGTATTACTAACAAAGCCTCCCCTTGGGGAGGTGGCCAAAGGCCGGAGGGGGTTGTTTTAAAAAAGGGAGGTGGAATGGTGCGTAGCTCGCCGAAGGCTAGGGCCGGAGGGGTTGCTAATTCACACGCCTAAAGGGCTGAGGGAGGTTGTATAGAAAATAAACTGCGCTTGCTATAAAAAAAATCCCCTTCCCTTTAAAAAATTCTTAAAAGGAAGGGGAAAATTTTTTTGCTCAAAGCTATTCTAAAAAGAAAACTTGAGTCAACTTCGGCTGCGCTCCCGTTACGGGATCCATTTCCATAGTCATAACGTCTTTCATGTATTCGTTCCAACGGTCAACGATCTCACTTTGAGCTTGAGTCTTGGCCGCGAAGTCAATTCCCTTTTCACATTCATAATAGCCGAAAAGTTCATTGCCTACATTCCAGATCGTATAATTCTTAATTCCGGCGGACTTCAATAACTCTTTCATTTCGGGCCAGATGTTATCGTGCCGCCGTTTGTACTCGTCAAGCTTGCCCTCTTTAACAAGAGCCTTCCATGCGTAGCGTTCCATTTTGAATTTTAAGACTAAAGAATATTAACCCACGAGTCAACGGTCTCATTATTGAAGACGTTGAGCTTGTTAAGGAAGGTAATCGTTCCACCGTCTGCGGCCTTCTCAACCGCAAGAGTTCCAAGCTCACCGGCCTTGAAAGTTTCGCCTTCTTTGCCGGTGAGTTCGCCCTTAGCAAAAGCTACAGCTGCATAGCTGGCCGCGTAGCCAAGCTCCGTGGGATTCCATAAGAAAGTTTCGTCGGCTATGCCCTTGTTGATAAATTCCTTCATGTCCGAGGCAAGGGTAAGGCCCGTGACTTTTACATTGCGCTTTGCGTCCTGAATACATTTGCTGACGGCCGGAGCGCCTACTGTCGTAGGAACTATAATTCCCTTCAAGTTCGGATATTTTTCAAGAAGAGCTTGAGTC
>JAFSSV010000112.1 GCA_017450825.1 Synergistaceae bacterium | reverse complement strand
TTCAAATTTTTCAAAGCCCTTTCCCAAAATAAAAATTAAAAAAATCTATCGCTCCCTCCAGAAACTTCCCTGCCAAAAAATTTTACGGGATAGTTTGAGCGTACGATGACTCCCCGTAAATTTTCGCTGGCAAAAATTTCGAGCTTGCTCTCTTCGTTTTGAAGAATCAAAATTGCTCCGACCGAGGCTGGAAGATTTTTAATAATCTCTAAAGATTTTTCATAGCCTCCAACCATGAAGGCCGTAGCGAGCCCATCGCCTAAACTCCCGTCAGGCGTCACTAGAGTCGCCGACAGCAAATTATTTTTTACGGGCTTGCCGGTCTTAGAGTCAAAGAAGTGTGTATATTTTTCACCGTTTACAACTTTAAAACGTTCATAGCCTCCCGAAGTTATTACGGAGGTATCGTGAACGCTCAAGACTAACGCCGGCGCTCCCCAAGGACTCGAAGGATCTCTTACTCCAATCTTCCATTCTGAACCGTCAGGCTTCCTTCCTGTTACGTAGATATTCCCGCCCAAGTCTATTAAACTCGACTCAACGCCGCAGCTCTTGAAAAGCTCCGCTATTTTTTCGCTTGCATAGCCTTTCGCAATCCCTCCCAAGTCAATCTCACAGCCTTGAATTTTTAAATAGACTTGATTAGTTTTTGAGTCAAGCTCAAGATTTTTTATATTGCTTAACTTTATTGCCGCGTCAAGACTTTCAGGCGAAGGGATTTTATTGTCGGCCTTGTTGATCTTCCAGAGTTTTGTGACCGGGCCAATCAGCGGATTAAAAATTCCGTTGGTTATCTCGTAAAGTTCGAGCGACTTGCTAATGACTTCTATAACTTCCGGAGGAGCCGCAAAAAATTTTTCAGAGCCTGCAAGAAAATTTATTCTTGAAATATCGCTCGAAGGGTCGTAGAGAGAAAGCTCTTTATCAAGTTTGTTCAGCAAGCTGTAAGCCTCGTCAAGAATTTTTTCGTCCCGGGCATAAGCCGTCATGCGTATCAGCGTGTTCATTGAGAAGCCCTTACGGGTAAAACTTTCAACAGGCCGAAGCCATAACGACAATAGCCCCGCTAAAATTAAAAGCGTTGCAATAAAAATTTTTCTCTTCAAAATTTTTTTCCTCCTTTTTGGGTTTCTTAATTATATAATTAACGAACTATCCACTTGATTTAAATCTAAAAAAATTTTTCATGAAAGGGCTTTTAAAGAATGTCATATTATATTGGCGTAGACATTGGCGGCACGAATATTAAAACCGGCGTTGTCAATGAAGAAGGACTCTTGATAAGTGAAGCAAGCATTCCAACCGGAGCAGACCGTCCGCAAGATGTAGTCTTGCAAGACATAATCGGCGCGGTTCGTTCTTCAATCGAAGGCGCAAAGATCGCCCCAAAAGAAATCAAAGCCGCCGGCATGGGGTCACCAGGCATGATAGACACGGAGAAAGGCATAGTAGTTTATAACAATAATCTTGGCTGGAGGGATTTTTATATCGGCCCTAAGATGAGCGAAGCCTTCAACGTCCCCGTAAGACTCGAAAATGACGCGGACGCAGCCGCACTCGGTGAGGTCGTTGCAGGGAGCGCAAAAGGCGCAAGAAGCGCAATGATTATTACTCTTGGAACTGGAGTCGGAACAGGCTTCGTAATAAACGAAAAAATTTTCAGCGGCTGTGAGTTCGGTCACATGGTCATAGCTTACGGCGGTAGAAAATGTACTTGCGGCCGTCACGGCTGCTTTGAGGCTTACTGTTCAGCTACGGGCTTAATCAACATGACAAAGGAAGCAATCGAAGAACACCCAAACGGAACTCTGGCTGAGATCGCAAAGACCGAAGGGCTTGTGAGCGGACACACTGTCTTCGTAGCCGCAGATCAGGGCGATGCGGTCGCGATTAATATAATTGACGAGTACACGGGCTATTTAGCTTGCGGCCTTGCAAATTTAATTAACGGTCTTCAGCCCGAAGTCGTAAGCATTGGCGGCGGCATTGGCAAACAGGGCGAACGACTCCTCGTGCCTCTTAGAGAAAAAGTAAATGCCGAAGTCTACCCGGGCATAACGCCTTCAAAAATCGTGAGCTGCACCCTAGGATATAAAGCCGGCTTGATCGGAGCGGCTATGGCAGGAAAAGGAATTTTATAGCTGCAACCCCTCCGCCTCACTTCGTAGCCTTCGACGTGCTACGCGAGCGGCCACCTCCCCTTTTTGTTTAAACCACAACCCCTCCGGCCCTTCAGGCCACCTCCCCTTCCTTATAACCACAACCCCTCCGACCTCCCTTTGGTCGGCCACCTCCCCTTTCAGGGGAGGCAAGAGTGTAAAGGGAATAGAAGGTGTTGAAAAATTCTCTCGTCCCCCCTGTTAAGGGGGGATGTCAGCTTGCTGACAGGGGGGTTGCTTTCCAAATGGGCCAGCTTGCTGACAGGGGGTGCTTTCCAGTGGGGCTCAAAGTGGCGAGGGGGTGATTATTTTTTTATCAACAACCCCTTCGCCTCCTTTTTACTCAAACATATCCGGGTATAACGGTATCCAGGCCCTCGACTGAATTAACCCCGTGTCAAGGTACGTCGCAAGCATTGACCGACCGGGATAACCCGAAGAAGATAATTCCTCCGGCAATGGTATTTGAATCTGTAAGTGAGTCATTCTCACGGGAATATTAATATTATTGGCCAGAGAATAAATCGTCTTGCCTCCAGTGAAAGCACTCGCCCGAGTCATCTCAAGCGTAGGAACTTCGGACGCGTACACGTCAAGCTCAAGACCATTGAGCACACAAAATTTTAAAAGCATGAACAAATCATCAGGACGCATTCTGATCGAAGAGTCAATTATTACATTCGTAAGCGTATCCTTATGAAGAAGCCAGAACGCCGACAAGACAGAATGAATATCTATGCTCGAAGTAATCTGTGCCGGCCTCACGTTCAGCGGAAAGCTCGTACCCCTTGGCCTCGGCCCGTGAATTAAAAGCGCGTCAAAAGTTCTTGGCCTTTGCCATACGATATTGCAGCGCATGTTACGCTCATTCCAGACCGACTGCGCTATCATTCTCGCCGAATGCGTGTAATGAATAAACGGAGTCATTAACGTAGCCTCAAGAATAAAGCTCTCATTATTTTCGGTGCTAGTCGCGACAACAGGATTATATAAGCTCAAGTAACCCGGCACATCTTCACGCGAAGGAATCATTGAGGCTTTAAAGATTCTCGAAGCTCCAACGTCTATCCAGTTTATGTCGCCTTCGGCCGAGTGAAAGAACGACCAGATATTCTCAAGCCCGGAATATAACGCTCCGTCATGCCTGTTAGCAGTGGTACGAGTCCCGAAGTCCACAAGGTAATTAAAAATATCTCCGTCCTCCGTCAAGATAAATAATTCTCCGAAGCTTGACCATGATAAGTCACGAGGCTTGGAGACTCCCCGGATTTCAAAATATTCGCGGCTCACGGTGTTCAAAATATAAATTCTATCGTTTGCACGGTCGGCAACCGCCAGCCAGTCCGCGTATGCTTCAATCGCTACAGGCTCAAATAAAAGATCAGGCTCAACTAACGGAGGTGTCCACGTCCTAACGCTAACGCCCGAAGGCATAATGTCATAGAAAGAAATATTCCTTTCGGCAGGATCAGCGACAGCAAATAAATTTTCTGCTATTGCTTCAGCGTCTGATACAACAAGCGCCGGAAGAGTCATTAAATATTCAACGTCCCCTGACGAGAATTCTGGCTTCTCGATATTTTGAATCGTATAGAGATCTCCTTCGTGAGTAAAAATTCTGAAGCTCCCGTCCCCCATAGGCAAGGCGATAACCGGCGACTGAATATCAATCTCACGCAAAGCTTTTTCACGTGAGAAAGCTCCGGATACAAAGCGCCTCCTCCCTTGACGGATATATATTTTATTTCCGAAGGTGTCGGGAATGCTCACGACTTCACCAAGCGCCCGGACTTTGCCAAGACCTTTTATGCTGAACGGGCGAGTATATCCCGTGTCCCATTCAGTCTGGACAGTCGTCGCCGCGTAACGCCAGCTCACAGGCACAGGAGCCGTAGCTAAAACTGTCCGCAGTACTTCCTCTTGTTCGTTAAAATAATTTTCGATCCTTGGAGCTGAATTATCCATCGGGCGGACTTCCCTGTAACTTTTAAGGGAAGCCATCGCGCCCTCCGCGTCACCCATGCGGTCAAGATTCAAAGCGCTAAGCAAATAATAATCGACCATGTATGTATTCTCCCGGATAGAATAGTCAAGATAGACCTGCGCCTCCCGATAGTCACGCTTCATGAAATGAACATAAGCGTTATTAAAATATCTCTCGGCTTCGTCAAGGTCAGCCCGGGGAATTTCAGCAGCTATAGAAAAATTTTGGGCAAGTAATAAAATTATTAAGGCTATGAAAAATTTCCGCATGTAAAATTTCTCCTTAAAATATTCTTAAATTTTCGGCACTATTATAAATCGCCGATAAGTATAAAAGTTTATAAACAGGAAGGAAGGATCTTTTAATGAGCGTTCAGAATATAAGCGCAGAGATTCAAAGCAGCGAACAATATAAAATCCGTAAGCAGTCTTCGACAGCACAGGCCGAAGAAATTTCAGAGCAGGCTGGGGCCCCTCAAGCTTCACAGGGGACTCATAAAGTTGACGAGTACGATAAAGACAATCCCGTCGGCGAAGAGCCGGAAGGAATCTATAGCGTATCTTATGATGACGAAGGGAATTTAAAAGTGGACTACAAACAACCCGGAGCCGCTCCCGCCGGCACAGCTTCAGCCGAAAGGAACAGCAGCGAGGAAGACAACGAAGAAGAAATTAAAAAGCTTGAAAAGCAGCGCGACCTCCTTAAACAAAAATTAAACCGTGAGGCCGATGAAAATATCCGCTCACAGCTCCGGACTCAGCTTCAGGCTATTGAAATGCAGATAGCTTTGAAGAAGAGCGAGGCTTAATTTATTTCTGAAGAATTTTTTTCATATCTAGGAGTTCCGAAAGTTCCGTCTGATCTTCGGCAGGTGCTGTCCCTTGACGAAGTTTTGACTTGATTTCTTCGATACGGCGATCAACCCATTTAATTTTTAAGTCGCCGTAAATTTTTTTCCAGAGATCTTCAACGCCGCTTGCCTTGATATTCTCACAAAAAATATCGCCGCGTGCTATAAGCGCCGCCTTCCCCGTGTCGCCGATTGATAACCATAAGACAGAAAGCTCCTCCGGATTTTCCGTGAGAAGAGCTACGGCCGTTTCTTGAGTAAGAGGACTCCGAAGAATTTTATAAACTTCTTCGGGCTTCATGCTCAAGCGGCAGTCCCGGTTATGAAAGAGCAAGGCACACAACCCCGCTTCAGCCTCAAAAGAATTTTTTTCTTCCTGATCTTCTTTCGACTCTATCAAAATTTTTGTCGAAGGCATTTTAATTTCGGGAAGGGTAAGCTCTTCGCCGCTTAATAATTTTTGTTTAAGTTCAGTCGGCGGAATCATGGTAAGCTCACTTAAATAAGACAAGTGAGGCAAAAGGTCATTAGCTTTGAGCCTTGATAGTCCGGCTAATAATTCTTTCATTGCTGATTTTTGAGTCGCCGGATTGTTAAGAGCAGAAGTCAAAGATCTTATATGAGCAACGACCAAGGGCACGGAATTTTTTATAGCGTCCTCAAATTTTTCGGGAGGGTTGTCCTTTAAAAATTCGTCGGGGTCTTTGCCTTCCGGCAGGCTCACGACCTGAACGTCAAGCCCGTGCTGCTGCAAGATATACATTCCCCGGATCGTTGCGTTCTTCCCGGCCTTGTCGCTGTCGTAACAAATATAACAGCGGTCAGCATATCTTGAAAGCAGTTCAGCCTGTTCGGGTGTAAGTGACGTTCCTAGTGACGCAACAGACTCATTGAAGCCTGCCTTGTGCAAGCTTATCGCGTCCATGTAGCCTTCGACTAAAATCGAGCGGCCCTTGTCGCGAATATATCTGCGGGCGGAGTCAAGCAAGTATAAATTTTTTCGCTTGCTGTAAATTTCATTCTCCGGACTGTTTATATATTTTGCCGCGTCAACGTCGCCCTCAATCAATCGGCCTCCGAAAGCAATGATCCGGCCCGTTATGTCTTTAATCGGAAAGATAACGCGTCCCCGGAATCTGTCGTAGAGTCCGCCGCGGTTGTTCTGAAGGGCTAGCCCGGCGTTCAAAATTTTTTCGTCCGGAATTTTTTTTTCTCTTAGATAATTAACAAGACTGTCCCAAGAGTTTTGACTGTAGCCGATTGAGAAACGGTTTAAGTCTTTGAGGTCAAGCCCGCGGTGACTCATATACTCCCGAGCGCCAGCCCCCGAACCGTTAGCAAGATTGGCGGCGAAAAATTTTTCGGCCTCGTCAAGAATTTCTTTGAGGGTTGAAGGGCCGTTAGAATTTTTTTTGCTGCTCGTGATTTCAATTCCAGCTCTTGCGGCCAAGAGATCACGGGCCTCAATGAACGTAAGCCCCTCGGTCTTCATGACGAACGTAAAAATATCTCCGGCAGCCTGACAGCCGAAGCAGTAATAGCTCTGTGTGTCATTGAAAACGTTAAACGATGGGGTCTTCTCTTCGTGGAAAGGACACAGCCCCACATAGCCGCGTGCAGTCTTTCGAAGAGTGACTCGCTCGCCGATAATGTCAGCTATGTCAATGGCATTTTTAATTTGATTGTTCAAGTCGTTCATTTTTTTATAAAAACATCCGGCGCTCATTATATAATATGGACATCTACAAATAATTTTTTTTGAGAGGATCTATAAATATGAAATCAAAGTTTAAATTTCTTATAGCACTAACAGTTTTTGGCTTGCTCTTCTCGAATGCCTCGTTATCATTTGCTGACGAAGTAAACGATCTTTTGAGCTTCTACGTAAACAAGTTCACGCCCGAGCGAGCGGAGTTGGTAATTTCAGATAAGCCCGACAGCACGGGAATGTTCAACGATATTTATTTAGAGCTTACCGGCGTTGTGATTGAACAGCTCCGCCTTGACTCGTTGAAGGTCAGAATGCGCGGCGTTCAGTTCAACGAGCCTTCACAGTGGGCCAGTGGCAATGTCGAATGTAAAGAGGCGCTTTCAGTCTTGGCCAGCGGAAAAATTCTTGAGAGCGATATTAATAAATCTATCGCTAATAGAACTTTCGGGGAAGGCGATCACTGGCACGACCTTTCAATGAAGATTGCATCTTCGGGTTTGAGCGGACGGGGCTATTATAAATTTTCGTTCCTTGATATTCTCATTGAGATCAACAGCGGTTTAAGGATCGTACAAGGCAAAGAACTCTGGCTTAACAATCCGCTTATAAAAATTAACAAAATGGATTTGCCGGACTACGTGACCCGCAAGGCGCTTTCTCAAATTCAACCGCTTGTGAACCTCCAAGAATTTCCGTTGCCTTTGTCGCTCAACAGGGTTGAGCTTTCTCAAGGCGAAGCTGTCTTATCTTCGCGAAGACTCCCGGAGCCTTTGACTGACGGCTTGAAATATATCTATATAAAATAAGAGAAATCTTTTTTTAAAATCATGAACAGCAATATCGACCGAAAGCGCTATATCGCGGTCATAATCTCTGCTCTTCTTCAAGGGCTGCTGCTTGGCTTGGACACGGTCATACAGTCCGGGCCTCTTACGTGTATGCCTTTGACGATAATTTTTATAGTTCCATTTGCTTTTTGGCTGTCGCAGGAGCATTGGGGGCGGAGGCTTTTTAATTTTCTTTCGGCTTTGACTTCGGTGCTTGCGATCTTCTGGCTGTATCGCTTATGGTCTTTGTACTCGCCGGGCGGCGGATATTTTTACATCGTTCCTTCACAGAGGGCTGACTTGATTCGGGTGAGCATGGCTGTATTTTTGCTGATACCTTTCTTTCAGTGCCGAATGGCGGCGTGGAGCTGGAGCTTTCCTTACAGCGAAATTTTTTTCCAGTTCTGCAGAAATTTATTTTTACTCTTTCAGGCTTCAATAGTTATTGCTGTCTTTTGGGGCTTAATGCTTACGGCCGGATTATTATTTTACATAGTAGGGCTTGAGCATGTTCCGTATTTAATCTTCAATCCTGTGACGGCTGTGCCGCTTTCAAGTCTTACCATAGCGATTTCAATTTCAGTAGCGATTAAGCACCCTGGAATTGACTCGCTTGGCCGGTGGATATTGTCTGTTCTTGCGTGGCTCTTGCCGTTCTTTTCGGTCTTGTCAGTAATGTTTATTTTGTGCTTGCCTTTCTCTGGCCTGAAGACTCTCTGGAGTACGGGGCAGGCTAGTACGTTAATGTTATTCTTGCAGTTCGGGACGATCATTCTTGCCAACGCGGCATGGCTTGACGGGAGCAAGCCGGCTTTCAAGCATAAGCCCGTAAGATTTTTAGCTAGAATTTCTTTGTTATGCCTTCCGGTTTATATGGGGCTGTGCATGTATTCAGTAGGGCTTCGCGTTCAGCAGTACGGCCTTTCGACTGATAGAATTCAAGCTGTCTTTCTTGTACTTGTCACGGGAATATGGGGCTTGGGTTACGCTGGAGCTGTCTTGCTTGGGAAATGGCCGGGAGCGATTGGAAAGGTCAACATGCTTTGCGTTATGTTTTTGATCGCTCTTGTTGCGGCTATGAATTCGCCCTTGCTTGACCCTTACAGACTGTCGGCCTTCAATCAGGCGGCGCGTCTTCAATCCGGAAAGATCAATCCCGAAGACTTTGATTATATTTACACCCGCTTCTCACTAGGGCGGTACGGCAATCAGGTTCTCAATGCTCTTGAAGAGTCCGGCTCTGAGTCTGTTAAGAAGAGAGTCAGAGCGGCCAAGTCGGTCGATCCTTCGGAGTATCTTCGCTCTGTGATAACCGGAGTCCCTACGAAGAAAACAAGGCGGGCGATTCTTTCAGCGGCTCGAGTCTTCCCGGAGGGCGAGAAGCTTTCAGGACAAGAAATAAATTTTTTTGTTGAAGCATGGGAGAATGACTCGCAGCTCAAAGAGATTCAAAATTCTCATGAGCTTGTGTTTATTTTTTTGCAGCTTGAGCGCGACGACTCGGCCCCGAAAAATTTATTAGTCTTAACTGAAAGCGCCGGTAATGTCTACAGCATTCTTTCGGACGACAAAGCCCCGTTAAAATTTTCCGGAGTGATAACGGGAAAATTCAACGGCAATATTTTAAAAGCCGACTTCAAAAATCTCACGACCTCGCCACCAAAATTTTTTGATCTCAATATCGAAGGCAAAACTTTCCAGATTGTTCAGAATTAAAACCTGCTCCCCTGAAAAAAATTTTTTAAGGGGAGATTTTTTTTGCTTGACGTAAAGTCACGTTTAACGTGTAATTTTTTTACACTTTAAAAATTTTTTATGAAGGGAGAATTTTTTTACATGAAAAAATTTTCAGCGTTAGTTCTTTCGGTTTTACTCGTTGTGAGTTTTGCGGGAGCATCGTTTGCCGATAAGCCCGAAGTATTTTTTACGAAGGACATTTCTCCGGCCGGCCTTATGGCTATCTACAACAAACTTGGACGTGAGGCCGAGGGCAAGGTCGGTGTGAAGCTTTCAACCGGTGAGGCGGGCAACACTCATTATCTTTCGCCTGATTTAATCAAGGAGCTTGTCCAGAAAGTCAACGGAACGATAATCGAATGCAATACGGCTTACGGCGGTTCGCGTTCTTCGACGGCCTTTCATATGCAGGTAGCAGAAGACCACGGCTTCACGAAGATAGCCAAGGTTGATATTCTTGACGCTGAAGGCGAAGTGTCTTTGCCTGTTACAGGGGGCAAGCACTTAAAAGAGGACGTAGTCGGTTCACACTTTAAAGACTATGATTTTGTTTTAGTATTAACTCACTTTAAAGGTCACGCAATGGGAGGCTTCGGAGGCGCGATAAAAAATATTTCTATCGGGATAGCTTCGCCTCGCGGCAAAGTTATAATTCACACGGCGGGGACTCGTGACTCGGGAAGTATCTGGTACGATAAGCAGGATGATTTTCTTGAGTCCATGGCCGAAGCAGCGAAGGCTGTGTCGGATAGTCTGGGCGGCGGAAAAAGAATCATGTATATCAGCGTCATGAATCATTTGAGCGTTGACTGTGATTGTGACGGCAACCCTGCTGCTCCTGATATGCACGACATAGGGATACTTGGATCGCTTGACCCTGTAGCGTTGGATCAGGCTTGCGTTGATTTAGTGTACAAAGCTCCGGACGGCGGGTCGTTAATAAAGCGCATGGAGAGTCGTCACGGAATTCATACGCTTGAACATGCTGCTGCGATTGGCTTCGGAAGTCGTGAATATAATCTCGTGAACATTGACTAGAATTTTTTTAAGGGAGCTTATATATCTCCAGCATTATTTCACGCTCCAGCTAGAACAGATTTTTATTTACTGGCTTTTAGGAATGGCGATAGGCTCGTTTGTTTCTGTTTTTTGCAAGCAGAAAATTCACGGGCTTGTCGCCTCTCTTTCTAAAAAAAGATTGAGCGTGTTCGGAATCATTCCTGCGTGTTTATTAGGAATAGCGTCGCCTCTTTGCATGTACGGAACGATTCCTGTAGCGGCTTCGTTCTCAGAGAAGGGAATGCGTGAAGATTGGCTTGCGTCTTTCATGATGGCTTCGGTCTTATTGAATCCCCAGCTAATAATTTACAGTACGGCGCTTGGCCGGGAGGCGTTAATGATTCGAGTCGCCTCATGTTTTTTCTGTGGAATTTTTGCCGGGCTTGCGGTTAATTTTTATTGCCGCATGACGGGGAAAAAATTTTTTAACTTCTCAGGCTTCTATGAAATTTCCAACCGTGACACCCACCCGAATATTTTTATACGTTACTTCAAAAATTTTGATCGCAATTTAAGAGCTACAGGCCCGTATTTTTTGCTTGGAATTTTTTTGGCGGCGGTCTTTCAGCGGTATGTGCCTTCGGAGTCATTTGCGAGGCTCTTCGGACGTAAGAACGGCTTCGGAGTTTTAATGGCTGCGACGATCGGTGTACCTCTTTACGCTTGCGGCGGAGGGACGATCCCTTTATTAATTCAATGGCTTGCCGACGGAATGAGTCTCGCCAGTGCCAGCGCTTTCATGATCACCGGCCCTGCTACAAAGATAACTAACTTGGGGGCGCTGAAAATTGTATTGCCCGCGGGAAAATTTTTTGCGTATTTCTTTTTCGTGATAGCTTACTCGCTTTTAAGCGGCCTCGTTGTAGATTTTTTATTTTAAGCCTCCCCTTGGGGAGGTATTTTTTTATAATTCACTCCTGTTAGCCTTACTCCTTGCCTCCCCTTGGGGAGGTGGTGAACGAAGTGAACCGGAGGGGGTTGTGTTAAGGAATCCCCCCGCCGCAAGCGGCCCTCCCCCCTTAAAAGGGGGGGCTTAGGGGTATTACTAATAAAGCCTCCCCCTTGCTTCTCCCTAGACAATCAAGATCTTCTGCAAAAATTGACAAGAAAAATATTTTAAGCTAAACTTTCTCGAAGTTAAGCAAGAAATTTTTAATTTTATCTGCTTAGTTTTGAAAGGAGCAGTACAAAAATGTCTGAGAGAGAATTACAATCAGTCCACGAGATTTTTGGCTCAATGCTTTTCGACAAGCGGGTCATGAAATCAAAGCTCAACCCCGATATTTATGAGCAAGTCATAGCGGCAATGGAAGGCCGCCAACATCTCAGCCCCGAAGCCGCCGACATAGTAGCTGATGCTATGAAGAACTGGGCGATCTCAAAGGGCGCTACACATTGGGCGCATTGGTTCCAGCCTCAAACAGAACTTACAGCAGAAAAACATCAGGCCTTCACCATGGCGGGCGCTGATGGAAATCCTATAGAAGTCTTCCGCGGTCATCACTTGGCACAGGGCGAGCCGGACGCGTCGAGCTTCCCTTCAGCCGGGACTCGTTCAACTTTTGAAGCCCGGGGCTATTCAGCTTGGGACATCAGCAGCCCGGCCTTTATAGTTAAGAGTCCCAAGGGCGGTACGCTTTGCATTCCTTCGGCTTTCTTTTCGTTTGACGGAACACCGCTGGACTTAAAGACACCTTTATTAAGAGCGCTTGACGCTGTCGAAGGCCGAGCCTTGAAACTTTTAAAGACTCTCGGCCAGCGCGGAATCAAAAGCGTAAAAATGACAGTCGGAGCAGAGCAGGAATATTTTTTAATCGACAGACCCCGCGCACAGTTAAGACCCGACGTGAGATTTTGCGGCCGTACTTTGATCGGAGCGCAGCCCGCAAAAGATCAGAAGCTTGATCATCATTACTTCGGAGCTATCCATCAAAGAGTCCTGTCTTACATGGAAGACGTTGAAAGAGATCTTGCGCGTCTGGGAGTTTCTATTCTGGCTCGTCATAACGAAGTCGCAAGATGTCAATTTGAGTTCGCGCATCTTTACGCCGAAGCCAACGTTGCCTGCGATCAGAATCAAATCTTAATGGAAACCATGAGAAAGCTTGCCCGTAAGCACGAGCTTAGACTGCTCTTCCATGAAAAGCCCTTCGCTGGTATGAACGGATCAGGCAAGCATACGAACATATCGCTCGTAGACAGCGAAGGAAGAAATTTATTAAAGCCTTCCAACTCTCACAGGCGCAACGTGATTTTCTTGACTTTCCTTTCTGCTGTTGTGCTGGGCGTGTCGAAGTTCCACAGCCTCCTTCAGGCTTCGATAGCGACTTACGGAAATTTATTCAGGCTTGGAGGGCACGAAGCTCCGCCTTCGATTATAAGCGTCTATCTTGGGTCGGCCTTGACTGATTTAATCAAGCGGCTTGGAGAGCAGGATGTATCTTTGCCGGAACGCGGCGTAATGGATTTAGGGCTTGCCAAGCTTCCGGAGATTGTTCCGTTTGACAGTGACAGAAACAGAACGTCACCTGTAGCTTTCACCGGAGATAAATTTGAGTTCAGAGCGCCGGGGTCTTCGCAGTCTATAGCATTTCCTGTCACTATGTTCGCCTCTCTTTGGGCGTGGGGAATTGAAGAGCTTACAAAAATGATCGAAGCTAGAAGCTCCGACAAAGACCCTATAGACGCAGCACTCGAAGCAGCCCGTGAAGCTTTTAAGCGAGGCAGCAATATTTTATTTGAAGGCGACGCTTACACGCAGGAATGGCACGAGGAGGCCAAGAGGCGCGGGCTTATCGAAGCGGAAACTATGCCCGACAGGATAGACTTGCTGCTCAAGCCTGAGAACAAAGAGATGTTAGCGTCGTTAGGGATTTATCGGGCACACGAACTTGATAACATTCGTGAAATCAGAATGAACAGTTTTGCTACCGGCCTTGAAGTTGAAGCGGCTATTTTGTTTGACATGTTATGGGAAGGAGTATTGCCGGCGATCTCAAAGCAGTTAGTCCTTGAGAAAAATTCTTTGAGCGCCTTCGACAATGTAGACTTCGGAGAGTTCAAAGCCTGGAGGGATTACACGGGCGGTCTTGGCCGGGCGAAGAATGCCTTGATCGTTGACGCTAATCGTCTTCACGAACTCAAAGAGCGTTTAAGCTCAATGAATGCCCGTGAGCGTTCGGACTTTTTGACGCGTGAAATCTTGCCTTTGATGGACGAGATCAGGGCCAAGTGTGACGCAGCAGAGCTTACTATAGCTGCCGACATATGGCCGTATCCAATCTACAGAAATCTTTTATCGCTTTCAGCTTAAATAAAAAATTTTTAAATAACCCCCTCGCCAGTGAGCTGGCCTTCTTTAACCCTCCCCACCACCGCAAGCGGCCCGCCAAAAACCCTCCCCCGAGGGAGGCTAAGATTCCTGCTACACAAAGCCTCCCCTTGGGGAGGTGGCCCAAAGGGCTGGAGGGGGTTAATTTATTAATATGGGGAGGTGCTGAACGAAGTGAAACGGAGGGGGTTGTTTTAAAATAAAGGGGAGGTGGCCGGTCACACAGCACGCCGAAGGCTACGAAGCGAGGTAAGAGGGGTTGATTTTAAAGAGGAGGCTTTTTTAAAATTCCCATTCAAGATAGCGGGCAGCCTTTGCCTCGTTGCCGGAGCCTTTGGAGAAGAAGCCTTTATAGTTTCGTGAGGAGTGCCTTTTGATTTTCGCCGGCCTTAGTTCTGCGCGGGCGACTAGTTCGTAATTCTTATCAAGAAATAACATAGCGCCGCCGAAGTTTAAATTATATTTTGTCCGGTTTCGTATCACGACGTTCAAGCTGTCGAAGCTGTAGCTTATACTGCTGTAAGACAAGCCCGCCTTGCCTCGGATAGGCCCGTCAAGAACCACGGACTCCCCTACTCCCAAAAATAAAAACAAAAACGCAGCGACCGCCAAAAATTTTCCAAGTCTTTTCATTTATAAATAAGTTCCTCCTGAAAAAAATTTTTTTTATAATACGGGCATGAGAAAAATTAATCAAGAAATTTTTTCACGGCCTCCTTACTTTCCAATGATGTATGACATTCAAGATAAAAATATTTTGATAGTTGGAGGCGGTCATGTTGGAGCGCGGCGGGCTGAAACTTTATTGCGTTGCGGTGCCAAGATTACGGCGGTAAGTTCTTCCTTCTGTAATGAATTTCCGGAAGGGGTACGGCGAGTTCAAAGGGCTTTCAAAATTTCTGATATTGAGTCTGAAGAAAAAATTTTTTTTATCGTCGCTGCTACTAACGATCGTGAAGTCAATAAAAAAATTTCCGAGGCCGCTCACGAAAAAAAAATTCCCGTCAACGTCTGTGACTCTCAAAGCGAATGTGATTTCTTTTTCCCTTCGTTGATTAGTCACGGGGCCTTCGGCGTGAGCGTTTGTTCGGCGGGGCGTTCGATCTCACTAACAAAAAAGTTCTCAGACTTCTTGCGAAAAATTTTGCTGGCATGGATAAAAAATTGCGAGTCATGAGCGAATTTATTAATTAATAATGGTGCTATAATAGCCGCTATTGTTAGATTTAAAAATTTTTGTTCAGCTATTCAGTTATTTACGTGAGAATTGATTATGCTACAATACTTACTCAGCCACACTTTTTTTAAATAAATAACAAAAAAATTTATAGCATGTCGTAGTCTTTTTATATAAATGCACGGCAGGTCGGGAGGGAATTTTTTTTGAGATCGGGTTTTGATAACAGACAGCGGAATATTTACAGAGTTTATGACGGTAATTATGTTCCGCGCAAGAGTAACGCTAATAAAAACAAAAAGAAGCACGCGTCATTGGCTTTTTGCTGGTTGTTTGCCTTTGTTGTCTGCGGGGCGTTCGGTTACGCAGCGTATTATATGCTGTCTGAAGGGGGAGTAACTTTCTCGTCACCCTCCGGTGTTGAGGCTGCGTGGGGCGGCAATGAGCGTGAAGAAAATATAATAACCGGACATTTAATTAAAGTCGAAGTATCAGAGCTTGATCCTTTAGAAGTCCAAGGACTCCCTAAGATTGCTCAAAAGCCTGAACCGCAGAACACAGCCCTTAAAGAAGCGACGAACGTTCTCGAAGATATTGGCCCGTATCCTAAATATCTTGTCGATTATGAAAGTATAGTTTTAGACGTAGAAAACCCCGGCGATAAAATGCCCGAGACTGAACTCGAAGAAGTCGACGAGGATTTTATAGTCGCAGAAATTCCCACCGAAGAAGAGTTAGGAATAGCGCTCGAAGTTCCTTCCGAAGTCGTTTCAAATTCTGTAGCATTATCTGAAGAAAAGAAGCCAATCTTAGTTGAAATCGCCGCAGCTTGGCGGGAACACGTTGTAAAGAACGGCGAGACTCTTTCTGATATAGCTCACTCCTACGGAAATATAACGGCGCAGGATATTGTCAAAGCCAACGGCCTCAAAAATGCTAACAAGCTTTCAGCCAATCAGATTTTATTAATCCCTAATGACCCCGGACATATCGAAGACACTTTAGACGAAGTCCGTACAAGACAAATGAGAGTCGCCGCAATTAAAGAAAAGGTCGAGCCGCTTTCAGTTAAAAAATATACAGTAGCTCAAGGCGATTCTTTATGGTCGATCTCTAACACGCAGGGTATTGAGCTTGATACTTTGGTCGGAAGCAACACCTTCAAATCTTCAGCAAGACTGAAGCCCGGAGTAGTTCTTCGCATTCCCAATCAGGACGGAATTTTTTACACGCTCAAGAAAGACGATACTATCGAAGCAGTCGCTAAACGTTACGGCGTTAGCATGAATAAAATTCGACAGGTCAATGTTAAAACCGACGTAGCGAATTTAAAGACCGGCCAAGAAATATTTTTGCCCGGTGCCCGCCCCGAAGGAGTCGTCGAACATAGCGAGCCAAAAGTTGCCGAACATAAAAAATCTAATAGCAAAGCTATCAGCGCAAGACTCGCGGCGCAATCTCAGACTCGCGTAACGTCTGAAACTAATGCCAAGGCCGTCAAGCTTGCAAAAGGCGAAGTAGCTGTCGCGCGTTCAAATTCTTTCAGATGGCCGATAATGGGAAGAATTAACAGTCCCTTCGGCTGGCGCTATCACCCGATCACCAAGCGCAAAGATTTCCATACTGGAATAGATATTAAGGCTAACAGAAACGACCCGATCAAAGCCGCGGCCTCTGGCAAAGTAGTTTATTCTGGCTGGATGGGAGGCTATGGAAAAGTTTTAGTAATTGAGCACCTCAACGGCCAGTCAACTTTATATGCACATTGCAGTTCATTATTAGCAGGAAAAGGAGCAGTCGTATTATCAGGTCAACTTGTTGCAAGAATCGGAACCACTGGACGTTCAACCGGCCCGCACCTTCATTTCGAAGTACGCAACGGGAACAGCCCTGTAAATCCGATCAAGTACCTGGGCAAATAAGATTAAAATGGCTAAATTCGTATTCATTACAGGCGGTGTAGTGTCATCATTAGGCAAAGGAATAACGGCCGCGTCCGTCGGTACCCTCTTAAAGAAGCGCGGCCTTAAAGTTTCGATTTTGAAAGTCGATCCGTATTTAAACGTTGACGCTGGAACTATGAATCCATTTCAGCACGGCGAAGTTTTTGTGACGGACGACGGAGCTGAAACAGATTTAGATCTCGGACATTATGAAAGATTCATTGATGAGACTCTAAGCGAAAAAAATTCCATAACTACCGGAAAAATTTATTCAAGCGTAATAAAAAAAGAACGCCGGGGAGATTATCTCGGCGGTACTGTTCAAGTTATTCCGCATATAACTAACGATATTCAAGAAAGAATAATAAGTGCCTCGCAGGGTCTTGATGTTCTTATCGTTGAGATTGGCGGCACGGTTGGCGATATCGAAGGCCAGCCCTTCCTTGAGGCAATACGCCAGATGTCCGTACGGGTAGGGCGTGAGAATGTTGTGTACTGTCATGTAACTTTAGTTCCCTATCTTGAAGCAGCACAAGAATTAAAGACTAAACCGACTCAACACAGCGTTCAGGAATTACGGCGTATAGGAATTCTTCCGAACATGCTTGTATGCCGGACAAGTCACCCGATGGATCAGGACATGAAAAATAAAATCGCGTTGTTCTGCAATGTCCCTCCCGAAGCAGTTGTAGAAGTTCGCGATGAGGCTACGATTTATAACGTCCCGATAAGTCTGCACAGGCAGGGTCTTGACGTTTTAATTTTGAAATCTCTCGGCCTGCCGTTTGAAAATGAACTTGACTTGAGCGACTGGGCCAGAGTCGTTGACAGATATATCAACCCGCCCGAAGAAGTCAAGATCGCTCTTGTCGGAAAATACGTCCAGCATAAGGACGCATATTTAAGCGTCGTCGAAGCTCTTCACCATGCCGGCATAGCTCATAACGTCCGCGTAAATATTATCTCTGTTGAGGCTGAAGACCTTGAGAAAGGTTCACCGGAAAAAATTTTAAGCTTTGCTGACGGAATTTTAATTCCCGGCGGCTTCGGAGATAGAGGAGTCGAAGGCATGATAGCCGCGGCAAAATATGCGCGTGAAAATAATGTGCCCTTGTTCGGGATCTGTCTTGGAATGCAAATGATGGTAGTAGAGTTCGCCCGCAACGTCTGCAAGTTACAGGACGCTCACAGTAAAGAAATGAATCCCGCGACTCTTAACCCTGTCATTCATTTAATGGAAGAGCAGGAAAAATTAAAAGACTTAGGCGGAACTATGAGGCTCGGCGCTTATCCTTGCGACTTAGTCGAAGGGACGCGGGCCGCTCAGGCTTACGGAGAATTAAAAGTAAGTGAGCGACACAGGCACCGTTACGAATTCAATAACGCTTATCGCGAAAAATTAGAAGCAGCCGGCTTAAAAATTTCCGGCGTTTGTAAAGAGCGCGACCTCGTGGAGATTGTCGAACTTCCCGGACATATTTGGTACGTGGGCGAACAGTTTCACGCTGAATTGAAATCCAGACCCATAAGACCGCACCCCTTGTTTGACGGTTTTGTCGAAGCCGCCGCAAGTTACATGAGAAATAAATAAAGAAGGAGGCTTAATAATTTCATGAAGGCTGTAAGAATTTGTGCAGCGATTTTTTTATTAGTATTTATAGCCGCGTCGTGTTTTGCTTCGGAGGCTGTCCCCGATCCTGATCCCGCTGGCTCGTCGCGTCAAATGATGGGACAGATTGAAACGATTATTTATGGTTTTACTTACAAGGGAGGACTGATCGAGCGCCTTGCAAAAGTCGAAGAAGATTTATTTGGCCGTGCCTTGCCCGGGACTATAGCTGAAAGGCACGCTGCGATTTTAAATTTTCTTGAGGTGGGCACAGACGAACAGCCTTCAATGATGTTTAAGCTCGGTGTCGCTGAATGGGTAGTGAATAAAAAAATCCGTGCCTCCGAGTCCGCAGTAAAAAGACTCGAAGACTTGGAAGTAAATTTAACAGGCTCCTCACGCGGCGGCAATCCTATTGTAATGAGAGTAGAAAGTTTATTGGCTACGCTTGTAATGGATCCCGTGACGGCTCAGCCGACGAGAGTCCCGGGCAATACAGTTATGAAATTCAGATTTATGGACGAGCTAAGCCCCGCGATCTCAAAGACAGGCGATCAGGTTAGGCTTGAGCTTACTAATGATTTAATCGTTAATCAATGCCTTGTTGCTCCGGCCGGTTCGTTATTAATAACTGAAGTTCGTGACGTTCAGCGCCCGAGAATGTTCGGAGTCCCCGGCGAAGTCAGATTATTTTTTAACGAGTTAAAGCCTCTTGGAAGTCAAAAGCCTTCTGTCTTTGTCGGCCCAGAGTCTGAAAAAGCTATCAGAGAAGCTCGAAGGGTCGGAGATCAAGGCGAAGGAGGAATAGCCGGAGCTGGAGTAGCAAGCATAGCCGGAGCGGTATTGCTTGGCCCGGTCGGACTTGTTAGCGGTTTATTCATTCGCGGAAATTCTATAAAGATTCCTGCCGGAGCTGTGACGTTCGTTCAGACTTCGGGAGATTGTATCGTGTCGTCTTACCCGATCCCGATAAGTTTGCAGTCCAGCACAAGCAATAATATTACGAGCAAGCCCGTAACTTCTTCAGCAGAAGACGGCACAGAAAATTTAGGGCCTAGCGACCGCGACACTATAATACGCGGCGATGTCTTTAACAGGAATGCTTACGGAGTTCCTACGAATTCCGGTACAGTAGAACGTAATAACGGTGGTGGCAATTTTGATCTTCCTCCAGAGCAGCAGGTTTATTAAACGCGCGTTTTTATTACCCGTTATTATTTTTATGGCGGGTAATTTTTTTTGTGCTTCGTCGCTTGGCGCTGAAGCTGATAATCCCTTCAACGAGACAATAAGAATTTTAGAGCGCTGGACTTCGGCGCATTGGGGCCAAGATTGTTACGTATGGGTTGTCCATTATCCGGAAGAGATTACGGACGCGTGGGCCGACGCTGAAGCAATGAGGTCGGGCTTGAGCGACTCACAGCGTGACGAGTTCAAAAAAAATTTTATCGAAGATTTAAATCTCGACACTTCAGAAACTTTTTTAATCAGCGTCTATTCATTCGGAGCGCGTCCGGTGAACTTGTCGCCGGTTAAAGAAAAAATTTCTTTGCTTGCTTCGACAGGCGAACGGGTAAGCCCTGTAAAATTTGACTCGTCGCTTGAAAATCCTTCGGCCGGAATCGTTCAAGGCCTTGTATTTTTTCCTAAGCAGAGCGACAAGAATTATTTGATCTCGTTGAAAGGCATGAGCAGCGAAGAAAGAATTTTTTCTTTTGCTCCGGCTGAAGTTCCCGCGCCCGCCCAAAATAAAAAAGAGAACAAACGCGAAGTCATAGTGCTTAATCTTCCCAAAAAAGAAACTGCAAAAAAGACAGAGCCTGAAAAAATTACTCCGCCTCCTCCTCCGGCGATTCCTCCCAAGCCTATCAAGCCGCTTTTTCAAGATACTCAAGAGTCTCAAAGCATGGAAGACTTCGTGCAATCCATACGGGCCGGCAAGAAAGCCAGCACCGAGTCAAAGGACAAAGCTCCCGAAAAAATTACAGCCGCTCAACCTCAAAGACTTTCTAACACCGGGAGCGCTTATTCGAGCCGTGAGGCAGTCTTGAGAAAATTTTTGTCCTTATGGGCGGACGGTGCTTCGCTTGAAATGTACGAAATGTTATCGGAGGATTCCCAAAAAATAATTTCTCTTGAGAACTTCACGAAGCATATAAAAAAATCTTCAGACTTCCGCGCTGGCTTGAAGAAGGGCGACTATCGGATCGACTGGCTGGGCGAAGAACGCGCCAAGGTCATAATGACAAAACGGACTCTTTTTATTAAGTCATTAATGACGAGGACGCTGGGCGTTACGCGTGAAGGGTCTTCATGGAAAATTGTCTGGTATTAAACCGTAAAATTTTTTGAAGGAGAAAAGAATATGAATGCGACATACACATCAGAGAAAGAGACTCTTGATTATGAAGTTTCGTTAATGAAAGAAAGCAATCTTAAAAAACTTGTGAGCTATGCCCGCTTTTTGAATTTTGTTGAAGTTGAAGACGAGGACGACAGTTGGGCCGATGCGCCTTTGACTCCGGAAGAGGAAGAAGAGGTCAGACAAGGGCATGAAGAATTGCAACGCGGCGAATATTTGACGCTTGAAGAATTCAGGGAGCTTATGGCATGTGGAGAGTAGCTGTCTATAAATCATGAAACGCGCTCTGAAAATTATTTTAAAATTTTTCACGTTCCGAAGGCTCTTGCGCCTTGCGTTATTTATCGGGATAGTTGTCTTAGTTCGCTATGCTATGCACGATATGAATCTTGACGTTGATTTATTGC
>JAFSSV010000111.1 GCA_017450825.1 Synergistaceae bacterium | reverse complement strand
GCGATTATTCGTACCATGTTAGTTAAAAACGAAGGGGCTTTGATATTTATTATAGAAAGATTGCCGCGATTTCTTATCGTTAATTTTTCGATATTTCTTACGGGGTCATCAGGACATTCAACGGCGCGGCAAAATGCTTTGAAATTATGACGGCCTTCGATTAATTTGCAGGCTTGTTTCGCAAGTTCCATGTTCCAAGGCTTGCCCTTGCGCCACCATACGAAATTATTAAACATAGGCGGACATACCCAGCCGTGCCAGATAAAATATTTATACTCACGGGCCAAGGCACTCCGGCGGGCGTTGAAATCCTCCGGAACGTTAAGAACTTTCATGACTCTTACATCTTCGGGCAAATAAAAATTTATCGCGAGGCGAAGCTTATCGGGCGCAAAAATTTTTTCGAGCTTGAATGAAGCAACTTGGCCCCAAGCGTTCACGCCTTTGTCTGTTCTTCCTGCTCCGGTTATTCTAACGGGAGCGCCGGCAATCTTCTCAAGGACTCCCTCAATAACTTCCTGAACGCTCAAAGCGTCGGGCTGAATTTGCCAGCCGGAATAATTTTTTCCCAAGTAAGAAATTTTTATAGCGTAATTCATTCTGATTTGTTCTCGCTGCTTTCTAAAATAATTTCGTCGATAGCCGGGAGATTTTCCAGCGAGTCGATTCCGAATAGCTCCAGAAATTTTTGAGTCGTTAAATATAATAAGCCTCCATTCTTTCCTTTGCGGCCTGCGATTTTTATGAGGTCGTGTTCCAAGAGTCTTGCGATTGAGCTGTCGGAATGAACGCCCCTGATCTCGTCGATTTCAGAGCGAGTCACAGGTTGGTTATAAGCAATTATCGCGGCGGTTTCTATTGCGGCCTTGCTCAAATGGACTCGCTTTGTCTTGACGATCTCACTGAAATTTGAAATTAAATCTGAAAGTTCCGGCTTAGTTTCGAGTACCCATCCTCCGGCCAGAGCTTTTAAAAAAATTCCGTGGTCTTGGCCCTGAAAAATTATTATTAACTCGTTAAGAGCGTCTTTAATTTCTCTGGACGATACGCCCAAAAGATTTTTTAATTCGTTTTCGCTCAAAGGATCGGGGGACATAAACAAGAGCGCTTCGATTTTTGCTTTAAGACTTAGAGATGATTCTGACATCTGAAAAAAGTTCCTTCTGTTCTATATATGCTTTTCCCATTCTGCAAAGTTCAAGAAGGGCTAGGAGAGTCACGACAAGGGCATGACGATTCCCTTTACAGATTTCGTTAAGGCTTATTGAGTTAGAAATTTCTAATTGAGTTTGAAGTTCTAAAATTCTTTCTTCGATTTGTTTTTGATCGGACATTGCAAAGCCGTTCCAGTCTGCTCCTTCTTGAGCCTGTAATAAAAGCTGGCGGGCCTGTAAAAATTCTCCGTGTTGTTCGTGAAGGGTCTTCCAGTTTTTTGCTAGGAGGTAGAGGCCCTGATCTTCGATAATAATTTCGCGCATGATATTAATTTTTCTTTCGGGGGCTTGACGGCGAAAAGATTTTGAATGAGAAATAAATTTCTCGTTTAAAAACTGATAAGCTTTTCGATAGGGCTTGTAGCGTTCGAGTGATTTCAAAAAGATTTCTTCGTCATAAGGCGAAATTTTTTCGGGCGCGTCATTTTCGTTGAGGGGCTTGGCCCCGGGGAGGAGGGATTTTGCTTTTTCAAGCAAGAGGCCGGCGGTCATGTAAAAAAATTCTGCTAAGGTGTCCGCCGGAGCTTGACGGGTTTTTAATAAATACAGCCCATAAATTTTTATGAGCTGTGAAATTTTTATCTCGGAGATCTGGAACTTTCCGTTCTCAACAAGTGAACATAATAAATCGAAAGGGCCGGAGAAGCCCTCGATTTTTATTTCAAGTTCAGTTAAATTCATTTCGTTTTGGATTAATCAGCAAGCCCATAGCCGGGTAAATCATGCTCATGGTGTGCCGGGCGACTTTGCCTGCGCGTTCGGCTCCGTCGGCAAGAATCTCATCGAGCAAAGATTTTTTGCCTTCAAATTTCGCGCGGCGTTCGCGGACTGGGTCGAGCATTTCCTGAATATGAGCGTTTAATTTTTTCTTGCAGTCTATGCAGCCGATCCCTGCGGACTTGCAGCCTTCACAAATTTCTTTCTTTTCTTCTTCGTCATGATTAAAAACTTTATGAAGATCCCAGACCGGACATTTTTCCGGGTCGCCGGGGTCAGTACGGCGCATTCTTGCCGGGTCGGTTTTCATTGTCCGGAGCTTTTGCCAGATTGAGTCGGCGGGTTCAGAAATTTCCAGAGCGTTGTCGTAGGACTTGCTCATTTTTCTTCCGTCTATGCCGGGAACTTTTGGGGTCGCAGTAAAGAGCGGCTGAGGTTCTACTAATAAATCTTCGCCGAAGAAATTATTAAAGCGCCTTACGGTTTCGCGGCTGATTTCCAAGTGTGAGCTTTGATCTTCGCCGACCGGAACGAGGCTTGCCCTGTAGAGCAAAATATCTGCGGCCATCAAGACAGGGTAGCCAAGGAAGCCGTAAGTTCCAAGATCTCTATTTTTTATATTAAATAACTGTTCTTTGTACGATGGATTTCTATAGAGCCATCCCAATGGGGTTATCATTCCCAAAGCCAAGGCCAGCTCGGCATGTTGCGGGACGTGTGACTGAATGAAGACTGGACTCTTTTCGGGTTCGATTCCGACTGAAAGCCAGTCAAGCAAAGTCATATAACAAAATTCGCCGGTGTTTGCAGATTCAGCATAGTTAGATGTAAGGGCGTGCCAGTCAGCAATGCTGTAAAAGCATTCGTAGCTGCCGTCGTTTTGAAGCTTAACAAAATTGCTCAAAGCTCCCGCCATATGGCCAAGGTGCAGAGGCCCTGTCGGACGCATGGCACTTAAAACGCGTTTCTTCATTTATAAATATATGCTCCTGTTAAAAAATTTTTTCGTAATGATTTTCTCATGAAAAAAATAAATTACAATGAGATTTTCAATCGTTCATTGAGCGCATTGATATTTAATAATTCAGTTTGGAGTCCCAGCGCTGAAATTTTTTTAGCAAGTTCGGGGAGTGAAGCCCGTTCCATTTCTCCATGATCGGCCAAAGCGACAACGAGTCCGGCGCGTGTTGCGTCAATGAGCTCGTGATATTTCATATCGGCTGTTAAATAAATATCGGCTTTATGGAGTCGCGCAACGCTCCAGAATTCCGCGCCCGAACCTCCGCAGAGGGCAACGCGTGAAATTTTTTCCGGGACTTTTTCAGCGTAGAGATCGAGGCGTGAGAGTCCCCAAGAATTTTTTACAAGCTCAGAAAATTTTTCGAGGCTTAGCTTTTCTTTAAGAGTTCCGAGTAACGGGAAGTCGCCTAAGAGTTCAACGTGTTCAAGGCCGATTAATTTTGCCAGCGTAGCATTGACTCCCTCTTCGGCTTTGTCCCAGTTAGTGTGGGCGGCAATGATATTAATTTTCCGTGTGATAGCTTCGGCGATAGTCTTGCCGGTTTGAGAGTCGAGATTAATTTTTTTTATCGCCCTGAATATTAAAGGGTGATGAGTGAGAAGGACTTCGCAAGATTTTTCGCCAGCTTCGATTACTGCTTCGGGCACGGGGTCAAGGCAAAGGGCAACGCGGGTGACTTCGGCGTTATAATTCCCGACCATGAGGCCGGGGTTGTCCCAATCTTCGGCCAAGGCCCAAGGAGCAAAGGAGTCGATTTTATTTAAGAGTTCGTTAATTTTCATTTTGGGTTAAGCGCTCCTGAAAATTTTTTTCCGGGAAAAATTTTTTAACGTCCTCAAGAAATTTTTCTGTCATTGAAGGTGTCTCGATAAATTTTGGATCTGAAAGGTCAAGCTCAAGATAATTGACCGGGCCGATTTCAGACTTCACGAAGTCTAAAAAAGGAACGTAAGCGTCATATAAGCTGCGCCAGTATTCTTCACCGGCGGCGATCTCGTCTTCGCGTCCTCGGTCATAGATCCGGCGCATGATTTCTTCAAATGGACATTTAACGACGATTAAAAGCTTGGGATTTTTTATATACCGAAGCAGCGAGTCATAGAGCGTCAAGTAGCAGCCGAGTTGACTGTCTTTAAAGTAGCCGTTCTTGTAATAGAGCATAGCGTAAACTTTATCGCCGAAGACGCTGCGGTCAAGAATGTAATCATTTTCTTCGGAGGCGCAGAGATATTGAGCGAAGCGAGTCACTAAAAAATTCAACTGCATAGGGAAGGCCCATCGCCTGTCGTTGTGAAAGCGGCTTAACAGGTCTAAAGGGTCGCGGAATTCTTCGGGCATGACTTTGAAGCCGAGCCTTTTGGAAATTAAATCAACGATTGTAGATTTGCCGCTTGCTGTCATACCTTCGACAATAATTTGAATCTGTCCCAAAATATTTTTCTCCTTTTGAATGAATTAAAAATTTGTAAGTCTTTCGGCGATTATATCAAAGCTCCGAAAGAAGACGGCATTACGGACAAAAATTTTTTGGGAAAAAGATTTCTTGACTTTGAATAAGATTGCTGTAAAATTCTAAAGTAATTTTTATTTTAGGGTGATTAGCTCAGGGGTAGTAGCGCTTCCTTCACACGGAAGAGGTCACTGGTTCGAACCCAGTATCACCCACCAGAACCTTTAAACTTTTAATAAAAACTTGTAAGACAAGATTATAATCCCTTCAAAAATCAAAGTTTTTTGCATTCCAGATAAAAATTTTGTAACCCTATAGAAACAAATAAAACCATACGCTTTCCCGTAGTCTAAGCTATGATATTTCAAACAAGACTACGGGAAGTAGGATAAAAATCAGTCATGGCACTAACTGATATGCATATAAAGGCTTTAAAGCCGAAGACAAGAAATATACCGTTTCAGACGGGCGCGGCTTAATTCTTGAAGTACGTCCTAACGGCGCAAAATACTGGATTACCCGTACATGGATTCACGGGAAAGAAAAGCGGCGGCACTTACGAGAATAAAAGTTAAGCCGCTTTGTTTTTAATTGCACGAACAGTTACTTGCCTGCCGCTGTATTCTCACGGCACACCATATCTCACGCCGTCATAACTTACAAAACCGTTATCGTATAAAAACTTTTACTCTGTTCGAATAATCTTCTTCGTTATAAATTTCATGGACAAGTTCAGACACGGAATTTTTTAAAAGACCATAAGATAATTTATTCTCACTGTCTTCGGGCGAAAATAATTTTCCGTTGTAGCGAACATCTATGAGAATCTCTCCAAGCATTTCAGAATATTCAATGACAACATTAATTTTAGGAGCTGTCAATGTCGGCAGGATAATTTGCTGAACTAACTCTTCAATCGCAAGCTGAAGCAAGTTCGCTGAATGACGAGTAATCATGTTCTTGTAACAGAAAGTGTCGATACTCGAAACGACAGCAGGAAAATCATAATTCTTTTTTTCTATCATTAAGTCAAGAACTTTTAGCCGCCTTATGAATCTTCGTGTCTTTTCGCGCTTGGGATTGACGAAAATTTCTTCGGGGCTTCCGTCTTCGTATATTCCGCCCTCGTCCATGTAAAAGGCACGGTTGCATATTGCCTGTGCAAAATTCATTTCATGCGTTACGATCATCATGGTCTTTCCAAGCTTCGTAAGCTCACGTATTACAGCCTGAACTTCGCCTACCATTGTAGGATCAAGCGCGCTTGTCGGTTCGTCAAGCAAAATCACCTCGGGATCCATCGCAAGAGTCCGGGCGATCGCGATCCTTTGCTTCTGTCCTCCAGATAAAGCGTCGGGGTAATTCAAATATTTATCGCTCAAGCCAACCAAACGCAAAAGGCTCATGCCTTTGTTGAAAGCTTCCTGCCTTGTTGCTCCTTTTAATTTTATCGGAGCAAGCATAAGATTTTCTATAACCGTGAGATTTTCAAAAAGGTTGAAAGCTTGAAACACCATTCCCATTTTTTGTCTGATCTTGCGAATGTTACAGCGGGGCGAAGTGATTTCCTCGTCATTGAAATATATTTTCCCGCTGTCCGGACGTTCTAAAAGATTTATACATCTCAAGAGCGTACTCTTTCCCGTCCCCGAAGGGCCGATTACGGAAATTATGTCGCCTTCTTTTATTTCTGTGCTTACGTCTCTTAACGGGACGGCGTTGGGGTAAGCTTTTCTCACATGTTCGAGCCTTATCATTCTTCAACACCTCCTTCAGCTAAGTTAATTCCGTGAAGTATATTCTCCGGCTTTCTCTTTGACGGAGTCAGGCGGGCTTGAATTCTATTTATTATGAAGTTCAAGATCCCGGCAATAATAAAATATATCACCGCGACCGCTATTAAAGGGAAGAAAGCCTCGTAAGTACGACTCCTAACGATGTCGCCCATTTTCGTTAAGTCTTGGACAGCGATATATCCTACAACTGAAGTTGCTTTTATTAGATTAGTGACTTCGACTTTATACGTCGGCATAAAATGCACGGCCGCCTGCGGAAGGATCACGCTGAAGAACGTTTCCCAATCCGAAAAGCCAAGGGAATAAGCTGCTTCGGTCTGGCCATGAGTGACGGCTCCGGCTCCTACTCTCAACATTATGCAGAAGACAGAACCGAATGTCATTGTGAAAGCTATTACAGCTACCCAGAGTCCCTCTATATCAATCCGGCCAAAGACTACGTAATAAAGAATCATTAATAAAACTACAATCGGTGTTCCTTTTACAAGCCATATAGAAAAATCCGTCAAGAGATTAGCAATAACATTCCCTCCACGGCAGAACATGTACAGCGCAAAGCCCAGCAGAGTTCCGAAAATTATCGACAGCACAGTGATTATCATAGTGTTTGTTATGCCTTCGATAAATAATTTATATCTGTCCTCCCGTATGAAAGTTCTTTCAAAGCTTTTTCTTAGGCCTTGAATAAATCCAGAGCTTGTATCGCTTGTATCTTCTGCTGTTTTGATCTGTTCATACGAAGACTTCAAGGCAAGAAGCCTTGCGCCGCCTTTATGAATAGGATCGCTGAACTTCATAGATCCCATGCGTTCCGGCGTTACTGTAATACAGCCGATACCTACGTCAGATTTTCCGGATACTACGGAAGGAATAACGCTCTTGAAATTTCCCACGTTTAGTACGGGCTTATAGCCTTTTGCTTTACAGAAGCGAATGATTATATCAAGCTCATAGCCAAGATTTTTCCCGTCTTTGACATATTCAAAAGGCGGTAACTCGTTGCTCATAGCGATTTTAACAGTACCGTTAATATCCGGGTAAGACTCATACTCGGGAGGTATTTTCAGGCTCTCATCATCTCCGAACCATATATCCTGGATTTTCTTTAAAGTCCCGTCTGAATTTATAGTCTTTAAATATTCGTTGAACTCGCTGCAAAGTTCCAAGCCTCGCGGATCTTTTGAAAAGATCAAGGCGTTATCAAAATTTTTTAAAAATCCTTCAGCTACGGTTAATTTATCATTGTTTTTTAAAATGTCGTTTATAACCAGAGCATCTTCGGCGTACGCGTCAGCCTTACCTGAAGTTATTGCGCCGATACAATCGCCCACGCTTTCAAAATATAAAATTTCAGAGGAAGGCAGAGTCTTCTGCACAATTTCATTATGAATAGCTCCTGTTACAACGGCGATACGCTTCCCGTTAAAATTTTTGATTAAGCTTTTATGATCTTGATCAATGGCATAGCGATCATCTCTTACCACAACGATAATATCAACAGTATACATTGTGTCAGAAAAATTAACGCTTTCTGCACGTTCCGGAGTGAAATAAAGATTTGAAAGGGCAATATCAACTTTATCAGAAAAGCCGACCATAAATGCGCTGGCGAAATCATAGACTGTAAATTCAAGTTCAGCATTTAAATACTCTGCAAATCTTTTAGCAAGCTCAATATCAAACCCTGTAAGTTCATTTTCGATATAAAAGCTGAACGGCATAACAAGCCCGGTAGTTCCGACCGTAAGATGTATATCAGATTTTTCTGGAACTTTAATGTCATCGGGGATTGTCATATTTTCGTCCTTCGTCCAGCGCTTAAACATATCGTCGAACGTTCCGTCAGCTTTAAGCTTAATAATGAAAGTATTAAATTTTTCTTTTAAATCTTTGATTTTTGATTTTCTTGAAATCCCTGCGGCTACTTTGACGGGCTCACCTATAGTTCCCGGGAGCATTGTAACGCCTTCCAGACCGTGTCGAAGATCCAGATCTACTTCAGTTCGATTTAGAACGATAGCATCGATCTTGCCGTTTAGAAGTGCTGGATAGGAGTTCATTTTATCTGAAAAATACCGATACTGCGCTTTGGGGAAAGTTTCAAGCGTAGCCTCATGAAGAGGGCCGCTTTCGTCAGTTCCGATTATATATTGGGGGTCGTTCAAATCTGAAATTGAACGTATCAAGTCTTTTGCTTCAGACCTTACACACGTGATAATCAAAAGAATTGTCAAGATAAGAAAAAAATTTTTTCTCAACATTTATTCTGAACCTTTCAAAATTAATTTCTAGTAATAATAATACTCCTAAATTTATACTGGACAAATTACTGAAAAAGTTCAGCGTTATGAGGCCGGAGATTTTTTTCGGCCCGAGCGGCTGAAAAATTTTGACTCTTTCCAGAAAAGCCCCGTTTTGTTTTCGATAAAGCTCATAAATTTCTCTTGGTCTTCAAGAGTCGATTTATCTATCATGCACACGGAGTCTTTTGAAATAAAAAGATAAAAATATTTTTCGTCATACACAATAATTTTTAAATTCCCGTAAGGAATATCCATGCTCTTATTCGAGTCGGAATCAGAAGTGAGTTTAATTTTCTCGTCAAAGAATTCATAAACGAAGCCCGGAAAATTTCCTTTCCTTAACTGAATAACCTTATCTGCTCTAACTTGCGCGGGAAAATCTGTGCTAACGGCCAGCCATGTTCCTAAAAATAACATCGCCCCGCGTCCCCATATTGGGAGCGAGAAGCTCACGGCCATGACAATTAAAGCAAATCCAAAAAGAAAGCGAATTGCGATTCTGATTTTTTCGTAAGTGTAGTATTGAGTCTTGTAGAGATCTTGAATAACTTTTTCTGTGTATTTAATTTCAGCTTTGTAAACCGGCATAATTTTTTTCCTGTTCATAAAAATTTTGAGGGGGAGCTAACCCCCTCGTTCCCTTTTAAGAAATAACCCCCTCGCCCAACCCTTCCACCGCAAGCGGTCCCCCTTCCCTGACAGGGACGGCTCTGCCCTCTCCCCCTTCACAGGGGGGCGCAAGGAGTCCTTCTATCCTTTCTATTCGTCTTCGGTCATTCCTATTAAGTCAAATTTTTCTGTCGAGACTATGACATCAAAATTATTTTTCTCCGGCCTTGGGAATTTAATCCAGATCGTCCGGTCAGAAAGATTATAGTACCAACCCGAGTCGGCTTCGTCCCATTTATCGCGGACGAGATAACGATCAATTTTATTCCCGTCTACTGATACCCAAAACGCGCCCTTATTCTTGCTGATAACTTTCATTGTAATCTTCTCAACCGTGGAAGGGTAAGCGCCTCTCTTAGCGAATGAAATAATCTTCCGTTCGCCCGCTTGGACTTTTATTTCAGTGATTGAATTCACTCCGCGCTGATATTCTTTTGTGTGGCCGTCGTCGTCATATAAAACAAACGAAGAGTCTTTATCAGCGGCGATTATAAAATCAAGCTGCTTGAGTTTGTCTGAAAGTATGCGCTTAATGTCGTTGCTTGTCATGAAAATTCCATTGCCCCGCAAGAACATTGGTATGCTTGCAAAACTCACCGGGATTTCAATCTCCTGTCCTCCCTCGTAAGCTTTAAAATTATCGTTGAGGTCATACCACTTTGAACCGGCCGGAAGATAGATCTTGCGAGTCTCTGCTCCCTTTTCAAGAACGTTAGCAACTAAGAGCGAAGGCCCGAACATGAAGCAAAGATTTTTATCCGTGTAGCATTTAAGATCGTCCGGGAATTCCAAGAACAAAGGCCGCATTACCGGCACGCCTTTAACGCTTGCCTCGTACATTAAAGAATAAAGATAAGGGAGCATTTTATAACGAAGCTCAAACGCCTCACGGATCAGAGGCAAATTTTCTTCGTACATGTAAGGCTGTGTGACCGTGTTGTCATTGTTAGCAGAGTTCAAAACGAAACGGGGCTGGAAGATTCCATTCTGAATCCAGCGCAATAATAATTCAGCTTCAGGAGCAGGGCCGGCAAAGCCTCCAATGTCGCAGCCCATGTTGGCGCAACCGGAAAGCCCCATGCCCATAATCGTTGCGACGTTGAACTTCAGAGTCCTCCAGTCTGTTAAATTATCTCCTCCCCAAACTTGAGCATAACGCTGAATTCCTGCAAAGCCCGCACGGTTAATTACATAAGGCCGTTCATTGGGATAAACATTTTCAATCGCCTTGTGTGCAACGTAAGCCATCATGTTTGAATGAATAATTTTCAGTTCGGCCATTGTTCCGCCCAAGCCTTCGCAATCGCAGAAAGCGTCGCGGTCTTCTATGCCGTCCATTTCGCAATTATCATTCCAGACGGTTTTAGTTCCCTTCTTCAAGATATTTTCTTCAAGCAAAGCCCGCCATGCCTCGCGCCCTGCTTCGCCCGTGAAATCTATGAAGCGTCCTTCGCCGCCCCACCAACGGCCGTAATAATCTTCTTGGCCGTCCGAGGTCTTTATAAACGCGTCACGCTCTTTATAATATTCAGCGTAAGGATGATTTTTCAGAACGCCGGGCTTCAAGTTGCAGATTACATTAATTCCCTTAGCGTTCATGCGCCGGAAAAATTCTTCGGGGTTGGGAAAACGTTTTTTGTTCCAGTTGAAAGTGTAGCGCAAGCCGTCACTTTCCCCGGACGAATAGCCGGAGGCAAGCCAGAAATTATCAATGTAAATTTTCTCTTGAAGATGTTTATCAATGACCTTGTAAATTTCCTGATCGCAATCTTTTTCAAGTTCAGCGTAGTACATTGTCGAAGCGCAGTAGCCCAAAGACTGCTTAGTCGGCAAAATCGTCCGGCCCGTGAGCCATGTATAACGTTCGATTATGCTTCTAACGTCAGAGCCGTTTATCAAAAATAAATCAATGTCGCCGCCGTCAGTCTGATAATAGCAATAGCGCTCCCAATAGCCGCTGATCTCTTGGCCCATATCGAAGACGCAATCATAAGAATTATTGTAGAACAATCCCAACGCGTGAAAATTATCTTCGTTGAAGCGAATATAAAACGGTATGTGCTTATACATTGGATCGCCGTTCTCGGGATCGTGGCCTATAGCGTCCTTCGGGGACATTCTCATTCGCCGGCCTTTTTTATCAAGATAGCCGGTCTTTTCACCGAAGCCGTAGAAGTGATCTTTCTCCCTGTCCATGCAGGAATAATGACTCAATCTTCCTAGTTGATCTTTTTCAAAAGCCCGCTCTGGCAAGTCACGATAAATACATTTGCCTTCGTCATTGTAAAGAGAAAAGGAAAAAGGCTTTTTGTTCAGCACGAGTTTTAAATTCGCTGTAGAAAAAGACAGCGCCTTAGCTGTCTCGTCAAAAGAAACATCTAAGGCGTTTACTCGTTCGCGTTCATTTTTGAAAAGCTCGTCAAGACTGTCCGCCCAAGCCGTATGAACAAGAGCGTAAGAACGTTCAGGAAAATTTTTGCTGAAAGATACACGTATCCTGATAATGTCATCAGTCATGAACACGAGCATTACATCGGCGCTATCTCCGTGAATTAAATAACCGTTGGAGATCTTCTCAAGTGACAAAAATTCTTTCAGCAGCATGATTACATACCTATTAAATCAAAGTCTTCAAATGATACAGTGAGGGTTATATTCTTCTTGGGGTTGGGATATTTCACGAGTACAGCTTTCTTGGTCTGGCTGTAGTACCAACCGCAGGAAGCGGCCTCAAATTTTTTGCGGTTAAGGAAGTGTTCAAGCTTCGTATCTCCAAGCGCAACCCAGAAGGGACTCCTGTCCTTGCGGATCATTTCGACTGTAACATTTTCTACAAAGTCTTGATAATCTCCCTGTGAAGAGAATTCGACTTTGACGACGCTTTGACCGCTCATTCTGATTTCAGTTTTTCTGAAGATTCCTTTTTGGAAATCGTTGGAGACTCCGTCATCATCGTAAAGAGTGTAGAGGCTTTCTTCACCGTTTAAAGTTGGAGCCGTTGTTATATGAAGCGCTGTAGTGTGATCGCGTTCCATGCTCATTAACTGATTATCGGCGAAAGGAATTATCGCGCCTTCGCGTATGAACATTGGAATACTTGTAATATCGACAGGGACTTCAATTTTTTGTCCGCCTTCGTAGCATTTAAAATTATCGTTCCAGTCATACCACTTGCAGCCGGAAGGAAGGTAAACGCATTTAGACTTCGCGCCCTGTTCGATTACGTTTGCGACGAGAATATCGCGCCCGAACATGAACTCAAAGCTTTCATCATAGACTTTTGGATCTTTCTGGAATTCATAGACAAGAGCGCGCATTACGGGAGCGCCGGTCAACGAGGCATGATATTCAGCAGAATATAAATACGGTGTCATTCTGTAGCGAAGCAGTACGGCATTACGGATAATATCAGCGCTGTTTCTGAACATCCAAGGTTCTGTTACGGTGTTGTCGTTGCTTGCTGAATGAATAGAGAAACGAGCTTGGAAAATTCCATTCTGTACCCAACGAACGAAAAGCTCTTCATCTGGAGCAGGGCCTGCAAAGCCTCCAATATCTGCGCCCTCGTTGGGCTGTCCTGAAAGTCCCATGCCGGTTATAATCGGGATATTATATTTCAGCGTGTCCCAGCTTGTATAATTATCGCCGCACCATGTTTGAGCATATTTCTGAATTCCGGTGCTTCCGCTTCGGCAAACTATATAGGGCCTTGCGTTCTCGTTGTGTTCTTTTACGGCATCGCCGCCGATCTTGCACATTATCGTAGACATTAAAGGCTTGAGCTGTCCGATAGTTCCGCCCTTGCCGTCGAAATCTACTTTTGAATCTTTATCGAGAATGCTGTCGTATTCGCAGTTATCGTCCCAGATCGAATCAGTTCCGACATCAATAACATTTTCGATTAAATAATCTTTCCATGCTCTTCGGGCTTCAGGTTTTGTGAAATCCCAGAAAGCTCCCGTGCCTCCCCACCAACAGCCCGCGGCAAATTTTGAAGGGTCTTTGCTGTCTTTGACAAAAACATCGCGGGAATTAAATTCTTCAAATAACGGGTGAGCTAATAAAATTCCCGGCTTGACGTTGGGAACATTTTGCGCTCCCTTCTTGTTCATTGCGGCGAAATATTCACGGGGATTCTTGAAGCGCGTTGTGTTCCAAGTGAAGACACAGCGCTTTCCGTTTTGACTAGTGTAGCCTGATGAAAGGTGGAAGCCGTCAATCGGGAAGCCTTCTTCTTTGATTGTGTCAATGAAATTCAAGACAGCGTCATCGGAATCTTTTTCAAGCTCGGGATAATACATTGAAGAGCCTTGATAGCCCAGAGCCCTCTTAGGCAACAAAGCCGGGCGGCCCGTCAACATTGTATAATTATCGACGATTTTTTTTATGCAGTTCCCGCCGATAAAAAATAAATCAATGTCCCCGCCGTCAGCCTGCCAATAGGTATAACGCGGCCAGTAATTACTCTTTTCACAGCCCATGTTGAAGACAGACTCATAAAAATTATGATAGAAAATTCCAAGAGCTTTCTGAGTCTTCCTGTCGAGTCTTATATAGAAGGGAATATGCTTATAGAGCGTGTCGGTTTTAATCGGGTCATAGCCCATAGCGTCAGTAGCACGCTGTCTCAAGAAGGTTTTATTCTTGTTGAGGAGCCCGGCCTTCTCGCCGAAACCGTAGAAGCAGTCATCTTCGTTCATTCTGCTGTAGTGATTGACACGCTTGTTAGAGTCAAGTATGAAGGGACTCCCGGCCAATGAACTATAAAGTTCAGTGCCTTCGTTGTCATAGAGCCTTATGCACAAGGGATCTTTATCGAATTCGAGTCTAAGGCTTTCAGTCTTAAAAATAAAAGTCTTGCCGTTGTCTTCGCATGACGGCGCGACGGGGTTTAATCTTGTCCGTTCTTCTTTGAAAAGACCGTCAAGCCTGTCCTCCCATGCTGTAGCAGAAAGAACATAAGACTCTTCCGCAAATTCCTTATCAAACGAAGTCCTAACGCGAATAACTTGATCAGTAAGAAAATATATTTTTATATCAGCGTTGTCCGTGTGGAATAAAAAACTTCCGGAAAGTTTTTCAAGCCCCGTGATCTTTGAGCATATTTCCATTTTTTAATTCGCCTCCTTGTAAAATTTATAAAAAGAGCAGGGATTTCTTTTGCATTAAAGCTCAACCCCTCCGAGCTTCTTGTGTCCCCTTTTGTTTTAACCACAACCCCTCCGCCTTCGTTGCATTAACACTTCCCTTTTTTAAAAGCAACCCCTCCGACCTCACTTCGTTCGGGCACCTCCCCTTTCAGGGGAGGCAAGAGTGTTAAAAAAATAGAAGATCTCGATGGACGCTCTCGTCCCCCCTGAAAGGGGGGATGTCAACTTGTTGACAGGGGGGTTGCCCTCCAAGAGGGCCACGAAGTGGCGAGGGGGTTATTTCCTGAAAATTATCTAAGCCAACCCATAGACTTAATAAGCCCTGTCCAATATGGAAGGCTTAAAGAAATTTGAGGAATATACGTGACAAGAAGGAGCGATATAAACATAGTTATAAAGATCGGCACGATATATTTTGTAACGCCCTCAATCTTGACATTCGCAACGCCGCAGCCAACGAACAAACAAGATCCTACCGGAGGAGTTACTGATCCTATTCCTAAGTTCATAATCAACATTAAGCCAAAATGTACATCGCTCATTCCAATTCTTCGAGCTATCGGAAGGAATATCGGGACAAAAATAAGAACAGCAGGCGTTAAATCCAAGAACATTCCCATAACAAGCAAAAATACATTCATGATTAAAAGAATCACATAACGATCATTCGATACACCCATGATCATTCGTGAAATCGCGTTGGGGATTCCTGTCCTTGCCATAACGTAAGCCATTATTGACGAGGCCGCTATCAAGAATAATATAGTCGCTGAACTCTTCATAGTGTCGGCCAAGAGATTATAAAGAGTCTTTAAATCCATTTCACGATAGACAGCCGCCAGCACTCCGCAATAAAGGCACATGACAACGCCCGCTTCTGTCGCCGTGAAAATTCCGGCAAGTATACCCCCCATAACTATTATTACAGCAAGAAGAGAAGGTATAGCCTCAAGCCAGATTTTTAACGCCGAGTCTTCGTCTTTTACTTCGGATTTTTTATAGCCAAGCCTCATAGCAAGAAAGATCGCCATTATAGCTACAGCGATTCCAAGAATAGCACCGACAAAATATCCCCCCATGAAAAGCGCCGCAACTGAAACTCCTCCCGCCGTTATTGAATAAAGAATCAACGGCCCCGAAGGCGGAATTAAAATTCCTGTCGGAGCTGAACAGATATTAACAGCAGCTGAATAATCAGGGTCATAGCCTTCATCTTTTTCAAGAGGCGAAAGGATCGATCCCATAGCCGAAGTTGCCGCAACCGAAGAACCCGATACAGCACCAAAAAACATATTAGCTAATACGTTCGTAGCTGCAAGATAGCCCGGAATGCCTCCGACCAAAAGACGCGCAAGACGTACAAGCCTCTTCGCTATGCCGCCTTTGTTCATTATGTTTCCGCCAAGCGAGAAGAACGGCAACGCAAGCAAAGAAAATGAATCAAGACCGGAAAAACATTTCTGTGCCGCCGTGAACGCGAAGCCGTCAAACGTAGTAACCCCGCTCACACATGCCGCGATAACCGATGCAATTCCTATTCCGGCTGAAATCGGAACGCCCGCAAATAACATTACAAAGAACGCAATAAAAAGAACTACAGTAGCCGTAATAACCATTACGAATTTTCCCCGCCTTTCTTCTCTTTAGAACTGGAAAAAGCCTGAGTATATTTCAAGATACGCGCGATTACTATCATGACTCCGCAAAGAGGTTCAATTAAATATAAAGTCTTCATTGGAATTCTCATGACCGAAGAAACGTTAGTGGCTGTGCTTGAAAGTTTAAGCCCGCCGAAAATAAAAACGTAAATGACAAAAAATAAAATGCAGGCTTCAATGAAAATATTAAGAACTAACTTGAAAGGGCCTTTAGCTCTATCAGTGACAAGAGTCAAGGCAAGATGTTCATCGCGGTAAAAACAATATGCCGAGCCAATCATTCCGGCGATTATCAAAACATAACGCAGAAGTTCATCTGTGAAGGTCGAGGGATCTTGCAAAACCCAGCGGCTGAAAATTTGCCACGTCCCAAAAGCAACAAGAATAAACATTGATAACGCCATTAGAAATCTCATAACAGCGTCAAGGATCTTCTCCAGTGTTTTCAAAATATCAGCTCCTTAAATATAAATATAAAATAAAAGAGCAGCTCAAAGGCTGCTCATATTTTTTTTCTTTACTTTGCTGCCTGGATACGCTCAACAAATGCGTAAGTCTCGGCATCATTCTTCTTCAATGCCTCGTATAAAGGCTGTACAGCTTTCTGGAATGCCGGCTTGTCAACGTCAGTAATATAAGTCACTTTGTCACCGACCTGAGCTTTTACGTCGTCCTCAAATTTTGCCCAAAGGCCTTTGTAATTCGTGACCATGTCGGCGGCTGTCTTGAGCATGATTTCTTTTTGAGCGTCGCTCATTTCGTTCCAGACTTTCGCTGAAATTACAACAACGTCAGGGATCATAGTATGCTCGTCATAGCAATAATATTTTGTCACGTCCGCGTGATCTCTAAGAGCTGTGATGTTGTTCTCTGCTCCGTCAATGACTCCCTGCTGCATACCGGTATAAATATCGCTGTAGCCCATGACAGTTGCTGAACCTCCGAAGGCGTGCATCATGTCGATAGCCATCTGGCTGTCCATTGTACGAATCTTGAGGCCCTTCAAGTCCGCCGGGACTCTAATAGGAGTGTCATCAGTGTAGAAGCAGCGAGTGCCGGACTCAAGCCAAGCGATTCCGACAAAGCCGTCCTTCTCCGTGAGCTTGTAAAGATCTTTGCCGATCTCGCCGTTCATTACGCTGTAAAGGTGATCTTTATCTCTGAAGACGTAAGGAACAGAAACACAGTTCCAAGCCTTTTCAAAATTCGCAAGAGTTCCGGCTGAAACTTTTGTCATCTCAAGCTGAGAAGCCTGGATCTGTGATACGCAGTCGGCTTCCGAGCCAAGCTGACCGTTAGGAATAATATTGATAGTGATCGAACCGTTTGACGCGTTGTTTACAGCGTCGGCCCATTCAGTCATAGCTACATGGACGGCGTGATCTTCGGCGAGGTTGTGGGCAAGGGTAAGGAAAAAATCTTTGTCTGCTGCTACGGCCATTGATGCCGAAACAACAAGCAGAACCGTTACGAAAAGCGCGAGAAACTTTTTCATGGAAAACTTCCTCCTGTGTTAAGAATTTTATTTTTTAATTAGGATTTAAAAATTCTATCATGAACACAGAAAATTTGATTACGTAAAAGAACTTGTCTTTAATCTTCGCCGCCTTTCCATTCGTTCTTGCGCCCCCTGTTAAGGGGGAGAGCACCACGAAGTGGCGAGGGGGTTATTTCTCAACAAGAGGGCCAGCTTGCTGGCAAGGGGGTTATTACTAAAAAAATTTTTTTTAAGACTCAACCCCTCCGACCGCACTTCGTTCGGCCACCTCCCCTTTTATTTTATAATCAACCCCTCCGGCCCTTTGGGCCACCTC
>JAFSSV010000110.1 GCA_017450825.1 Synergistaceae bacterium | reverse complement strand
CTTCTCTTCTCTTCCATTATTATTTGGGCTCCTTTCATTTTGTCAAGAGAAAAACATATGATTAATTTAAAAAATTTCGAGGGTAAATATAAATTCAATTCTCTTTCTAAAAAATTTTTTGGGGGATTGATTCATGCTAAGAGTATAGCAGAAAAAAACTATACAATATGTTTTTTCAAGAAAGGAACATTATTTAAAATTGCTGAAGCCGCAAACGAAATTATAAACACTAAACCAGAGATAACCGGAACAGAAAAAATCGGATTAAAAGAAAGAGTATTCAGCCCTAACGAATTTTTAATAACTTCTTCTAATATATAGGCATGTATTAAATACGCTCCGAAACTATATTTTGACAAGAGCATGATTATTTTCGAGGGCCTGTTAAATTTTTTCTTGAAGAAAACAAATACAGCAACACTCTCACATAAAACGTTAACCGTAGTGCTACTATAAAAAATTTCACTCGCTTCGCCACTAACAAAAGAGACTATAACAGACATTATTATCGTAACCAAAAAGCCCAATATGCCTAAAGTATATATAATACGTTCTTGCTTTTTCGTGAATTCAATTTTGGATAAGATATAACCTAGTAAAAAATATCCCGGGAAGCCCATAACAAAATAAAAATTAAAATGCCCTATAACTTCTTTTGCAAAGGCTCCGTAGTATTCGGAGAATATTGTTATAATTTTAACTGCTTGTGGAAGTAAAAACGTGAACAGCAACGCAAGCAGCAAAAAATATTTTGTCAAGAAATCCGACTCCGAAATTTTTTTAGTGAAGGGAAGAATAACATATAACCCCGCTATCATAAATAAAAACCATAGATGGAAATGTCCCTTAATCAAGTTTTCTGTCGCTTGTACTATATTTCCAGTCTGTGCATAGAAGATCACAGCATAAAAAAATGACCAAAATAAAAACGCTTTGACGATTCTAAAAATATACTTAGAATAAAGTTTTTTTAGAGGGATTTCTTTTTTATTGAGGAATAAAACGCCGCTTATCATAACGAACACTGGAACAGGCCATCGTACAACGCTGTCATAAAAATTAAATATGTTCCATTCTAAAAAATGTATATCTGCTTTATACCAATTAGAAGCTGCCACATGTAAAACGATAACTGCAAACGTAGCCATCACTCTTAAATAGTCAAGGTAATAACTTCTCTTCTCTTCCATTATTATTTGGGCTCCTTTCATTTTGTTAAGAGAAAAACATATGATTAAGTGAGGAATTATTTTTTGTTCTAACTCCTCACTCGTAATTCTTAATCATTCACTGAATTAAATAACGCGTCTTTGTATTTCCCGTCCTCGTCATAGTAACGAACGTAAAGCGCTACCCTGTAATCAGGGCCAAGCTCTTCCCACAAAGAATTTGCAAAGCCTTCACAGTCTTCGGGAATTTTTACAGACCGCGGCTCACCAATGAACGACGGCAAAATTTTTCCCGGCATTACGTCATTGTTATATGTGTGAATAAAATGACCAAGGCCCGGCTCAAATTTATATTCAAAGAAAAACTTTCCGGCTCTCTTCAAAATACTTTGCTTATATCCGGAAGGAGTCATTATCGCACTGATACGCGGCGTGTAATGCGGTTCGTCCGGCTCGTAGTCACGAGTCCTTAAAGCCTCCTCAAAAGTTTTTCCAGCCTTCAGAAAATCGTATACTGTATCAGTCTGATCGCCGTTAGTTATGATTATGTTCCCGTCAAAAATTCTCAAGGGCGCATACAAAATTAATGACGGATCAAAATTTTTATCCTGCTTCGTAAGCTTTATGATTAACTCGTCGCCGGAACGCTCAAAAATTCTTGCCTTGCTTGAGGCACTCCGTCCCATAATAAAATACGCAAGCATTCTTCTTCCCGAAGGAGTACAGCCCGTAATGATCCCTCGGCCGGGATATTTAACAGGGTACTGGAAAATTTTTGGAGAAAGTTCTTTACAGACAGCTTCGACAGCTCGCGGCAAGATTACCCATTCAGCCTGCTCCATAACCCGGCGTTGGAGTCTTTCCGGCGTGTCGTCCGGCAAAATTTCTACAGCCTTCTGCGCTAAAATTTCTCCGCCGTCCGGAACTTCATTAACTAAGTGAACAGTCGCTCCCGTAAGCTTTACCCCGCTGTTCAAGACAGCCTCATGAACTTTCAAACCGTAAAAGCCCCGCCCGCAAAATGAAGGTATCAACGACGGGTGAATGTTAATAATCTTAGCGCCGCATGACTCAATAAAATTCTTGCTCAAGATTTTCATGAAGCCTGCTAGAACTATTACTTCGGGATTAAATTTCTTGAGGGCCTCCAGAATTTTTGACTCCAGCAACCCTTCCACCGCAAGCGGTCCCCCTTCCCTTACAGGGACGGCTGAGGGCGCTATTACATCCGTAGGAATCCCTGCAGCCTTCGCACGCTCTAAGGCGTAAGCTTTCTCGTTACTAGAGATAACCTGAACAATCCGCCCGGACTTTAATATCCCGTTGCGTTGAGCGTCAATCAAAGCTTGAAGGTTTGTCCCTCCGCCTGAAACTAATACAGAAATTTTTAACAAAGTTTAATTCCTCCTTCGTCCTCCCGTTTAGAAATCTCACCTATTAGATAAGAAGAACTTATAGACTTTAAAATCTCCGGGGCATCCTCCTGGCTGGCTATTAAAATCATTCCGACTCCCATGTTAAAGACGTGATACATTTCATCGCGCTCAACCTTCCCGGCCTTCATTAATAATTCAAAGACCGGAGGCGTTTTTATTTTCGCAAGCTCTATCCTCGCGGCGAGTCCTTCGGGAATTGCCCGAGGAATGTTCTCGTAAAAACCTCCGCCCGTTATATGCGCTATTGCTTTTATTTTGGAAATCAAAGGCAAGACTTCACGAACATAAATTTTTGTCGGGGTCAATAACTCTTCACCAAGAGTCTTCCCTAAGTCTTCAATATAAGAATCAAATTTATAATCCGCAAAAATTTTTCTGACGAGTGAGAAGCCGTTTGAATGGACTCCGCTCGAAGGCAACGCGATAATTAAATCGCCGGGCTTGACGTTTTGAGGGCGCAAAATCTTTTCACGCTCTACAACTCCGACACAGAAGCCGGCAATGTCATATTCATTTTCAGGATAGAAGCCGGGCATTTCCGCCGTCTCCCCGCCAATCAAAGCGCAGTTAGACTGCACACAGCCTTCAGCAACTCCCGAAACTATTTCAGCGACCCGCTCCGGAAAATTTTTTCCAACGGCTATATAATCCAGAAAGAATAACGGCCTCGCCCCGCAGCAAAGAACATCATTAACACACATAGCTACGCAATCAATTCCGATTGTGTCATGTTTGTTAAGGGCGAAGGCAATTTTTAACTTCGTTCCTACTCCGTCGGTGCCGCTAACTAAAATCGGCTGCTTTAAATTCTCGTCAAGCGCGAACATTCCTCCGAAGCCTCCAAGATCAGAAAAGACCCCAGGAATTTTTGTACGGGCTACGTGTTTCTTCATTAAGTTCACAGCGTCATAACCCGCTTGAACGTCAACGCCGGACTCTTTATAAATTTTACTGGTTGTATTTTTTTCTAAGCTCATGATTTTTCTGTTCAACTTTCTCAGCCATGCTTAGGGCTTCGCCTTCAAGTTTGTTAGCTAATTCCGAATCGTTAATCGCTAACATTCGAGCCGCAAGCCAAGCAGCGTTCGCTCCGCCGTCAATCGCTACACAGGCTACAGGGACTCCAGGAGGCATTTGTACCGTAGAAAGCAGCGCGTCCATTCCTCCAAGGTCTTTTGAACTCACCGGCACTCCGATAACAGGCAAGCGGGTATGAGCCGCCAAGACTCCTGAAAGTGCCGCGGCCTTCCCGGCAATCGCAATGATAACCCCGAAATTTTTTTCACGGGCGCTCAAGGCAAACTCACGAGCGTTCTCCGGAGTTCTGTGAGCTGAAATAATATTAAGCTCAAACTCAAGGCCAAGACGTTTTAAAATCTCTATGCTTTTTTCGGCGACGTTAATATCGCTGTCGCTTCCCAAAATAATTGCTACACGTTTCAATTTTTAGTCTCCTGATTATTAACATGAACTGTAGGAATCTTTGAGAGCTTTGAAAAAGTTGAAAGGGGCAGGGCGGTCGTAGCTGTAAGCTCGGGAATTGTTGTCCCTTCGGCGGCTGTCCTGTTCTCCTGGACTATAACGTCCCAAAGTTCTTTGCGCCATATCTGAGTAGACTGCGGCGCGTTGATTCCTATTCTAACGATGTCGCCCCGAACGTCTATCACCATGACTTCAATATCAGTTCCGATTTGAATACTCTCGCTGATGCGTCTGCTTAGCACAAGCATTATTGATCGCCTCCGTTTGAGATAGCAGAGGCTTTCATTTTTTCGCGGACTTCGTCAGAAAAAACTATGTGCCTCACGGGGTATTCTTCGTTAAGAGCGATTACTTGTACGGCGCGGCGGGTCTTGATATTTATCAGGATAGGGGCGCGTAAATTCGCCGTCATGTTCCAAGGCGCGCTGTCTGGAATCGTCACGACTATCAGCAGCGCAAGATCCGCAGGATTCATAGAGCCAACTAAATTTAATTCGTCCTCTGGGATCCGGGCGTTATAGTCCGGCTGTACAGCGTCAGGGGACGTTACGGGCAAGGCAAGATTTCCATCGTCAAGACTCTGGAGCCATTTGATAGCGTTCTCGTCATTACCTGCTAAAATCCATTCATGCTTTGACTCAAAGGCCGGTATTCCCCTCGGGAAAAATAAAATATCTTCCGGAGTATATTCAACTTCGCCGAAGCGTTCAGTTTTTATTATGTTAGACATTTTTTATTCACATGCTTTCAAAAATTTTTTTAATAATAATATCAAAGAGGGAAATAATACAAGACTGCTTGCTATAATAAACCAAAAAGAAAAGGACGCGGAAATTTTAAATTTTGAAACAGGATCTAATCGAATGGCTCATATCAACTAATGCAGACAAAGATTCAAATACAAAGAATCCTTTCAAGGGGACAGGTTTATTACTTGCCCCCTTGACTTCTTTTGACCGCAAAGAAAATGAGCAAGAAATAGAACGCCCCGAGTCCGATTCTGAAGAAACCTCCTCCGACCTTCTTGACAACACTTTTGTAGAAGAAACCCCTCCGACCTTTCAGGACACCTCTTTTTTAAATTCGACCCCTCCGACCTCCTTTCAGGAGGCCACCTCCCCTTCCAAGGGAGGCGAGAGTGTAAACGAAACAGAGAATGTCGAAGAACTCTTTAGCGCCCCCTGTGAAGGGGGAGAGGGCCAGCTTGCTGGCGAGAGGGTTATTGATAAAAACCTCCCAGCGCAGGAAGAAGAGGCAAGCGACTCTCCTTCTTTAAACACACCCCCCTCCGGACTCCTTGAGTCGGCCACCTCTTTTTTAAATTCAACCCCTCCGACCTCCTTTCAGGAGGCCACCTCCCCTTCCAAGGG
>JAFSSV010000015.1 GCA_017450825.1 Synergistaceae bacterium | reverse complement strand
TTCGATATCTTCTATTCCCTTTACACCTTGCCTCCCCTGAAAGGGGAGGTGGCCGAACGAAGTGAGGTCGGAGGGGTTGTAGTTAGAAAAAATTTTTTTAATAACCCCCTCGCCAGCAAGCTGAGCCCTCTTTAAAGACCCCCACCCCCGCAAGCGTTTCCCCTCCCCCGAGGAAGGCTCTTATTCCTGCTACACAAAGCCTCCCCTTGGGGAGGTGGTGAACGAAGTGAACCGGAGGGGGTTGATTTTAAATAAAGGGGAGGTGAGCTGAAAGGTCGGAGGTGCTTGCAAAAATCTTTGACTTTTATTATTCTTTTTACTTTCGCTGATTAAATTTTGTTTTTAATGAGTTATCGTCTAATTTAATAGACTATAAAAAATTTCTTTAGTCAGGGAAAAACAATATAATTTTGTGCCTAATGCGTTAGTCACGCGTGACATATGCGTGACAGTAAAATTTACGGCGTAAAATAATTCTCAAAAAATTTTTTTTTAGAAAGGAAAGCTCGAAGCAAAATGACCGGACAGGAAATTAATCTTCAGCAAATGCTCACACGCCGCGAACAACGTGTCAACGAACAAAATTTTTTCTTGAAAGAATATCGCGCCCCCCTTATCTCGTTCTCAATGAATATTCCCGGCCCTATTAAAACTAATGAAAAGATTCGCAAAGCTTTCGACTCGGGCAGGCTTGAAATTTTTAAGGCGCTGGAAAATCTTAATGCCCAGATAAATATTTTTAAAGAAGTTCACGAGGTCACAGGCGACGAGCTTTTAATATCTGTCAAAAATCTTAGCGCCGAAACCCTCAAAGAAATGGCAATCAAAATCGAAAATGATTCTAAGCTAGGGCGACTCTTTGACATCGACGTTATAGACTCACAAGGTCATAAACTTTCAAGAAAAATTTTCCGCAAGTGCCTTATCTGTGACAGGCAAGCTCAGGAATGCGCCCGGGCCCGTACCCATTCTATTGAGGAAATGCAGAAGGCAATCGAAGAATTGATATATAATTTATAAAATTTTTTCCACGAGGAGAGTAAAACTTTTATGAAAGTCTTATTAATTAACGGCAGTCCTCACGAGAAGGGCTGTACCTTCACCGCGCTTTCCGAAGTCGCCGCCTCCCTCAATCAAAACGGAGTCGACACAGAAATTTTTTGGATAGGCAAGAAAGCTATTCAAGGCTGTATCGCTTGCTTTAAATGCGCAACGCTCGGACACTGTGTCTTCGATGACAGCGTAAAAAAATTAGCCGACCGCCTCGACGAGTTCAACGCAATAGTAATAGGTTCACCGGTTTATTACGCCGGCCCCGCAGGAAGTTTATTAACTTTTCTTGATAGATTTTTCTTCTCAGGCGGCGATAAATTTTTCGGCAAGCTCGGCGCTTCTGTCGTGTCTTGCAGAAGAGCAGGAACAACGGCTTCATTCGATAGGATTAATAAATATTTCACGATTAAAAATATGCCGGTCGTAGCGTCACAATACTGGAACGAAGTCCACGGCAATTCTCCCGAAGAAGTTAAACAGGATCTTGAAGGCCTCCAGACCATGAGAACGCTCGGACAAAATATGGCTTGGCTTTTGAAATCAATCGAAGCCGGGAAAAATTCAGGCGTTGGCGCTCCAAAATATGAAGAGCAAGTCTTCACGAATTTTATTCGCTAGATATTTAAATAGGAAGGAAGTTTTTTTTATGACCTACAAAAAATTTTTCGCGCTCTTGGTTTTAGTTCTTTCTCTTGTATTTGCTTCCGGAGCTTTCGCCGAAGTTGACCCTATGGACTCTTCGGGCTTTGTGCTTTTGTCTGACGCTGTGCCAGATGTGATACTGGAGATCAGATATTATTCAACTTATAATTTTGTCGGCGATCGTATCGAAGGCTACGAGACTCCCGTAGCTTATCTCACCCGTGAGGCCGCCGCCGCGCTCAAAGAAGTAAGCGACGAACTTGTCAAGAAAGGCTATCGATTAAAAATCTTTGACGCTTACAGACCTCAAAGAGCTGTACTGCACTTCGCAAGATGGGCAAAAGATCTTGAAGATAAACGAATGAAAAAATATTTCTATCCGGATTTAGACAAGTCTGTCTTGTTCGATCAGGGCTATATAGCTTACAAGTCCGGGCACAGCCGGGGAAGCACTCTTGATTTGACTCTGTTCGATATGACAACTGAAAAGGAAGTAGACATGGGCGGGACGTTCGACTTCTTCGGACAAAAATCTCACCCGGATTACAAAGAAATTACCGAAGAACAATTTAACAACAGAATGATTCTTCGTGAAGCAATGACCGCCCACGGATTCAAACCTCTTCCCGAAGAGTGGTGGCACTTCACTTTAGAGAATGAGCCTTACCCGGATACTTATTTCGATTTCCCGGTTAAATAAAATCAAAGGGAGAGGCGGCTACAACCCTTCCTACCTCCCTTCGGTCAGCCACCTCCCCTTTTTTCTTTTAACCACAACCCCTCCGGTTCGCTTCGCTCACCACCTCCCCTTTCAGGGGAGGCAAGGTGTAAAAAGATAGAGAGTGCCGAAGAATTCTTGCGCCCCCTGTGAAAGGGGAGAGGGCAAAGCCGTCCCTGTAAGGGAATGGGGACCGCT
>JAFSSV010000109.1 GCA_017450825.1 Synergistaceae bacterium | reverse complement strand
CCTTTCAGGCCACCTCCCCAAGGGGAGGCTTTTGTGTAGCAGGAATATGAGCCTCCTTCGGGGGAGGGGAACCGCTTGCGGTGGTGGGGTTATCTTCTAAACAAGAGGGACAAGAGGGTTACTTTAAAAGGGGGAGGCAAGGTGTAAAGAATAATATATAATTACCAATCATGAAAGAACTCGGAATGATAGTAAACCTTCGCAAGCCCGAAGCCGTGAGCATGGCTCAGAGATTATTAGAATGGGGCAAGAAAAATAATTGCCCTTTCCTTTTGCCTCATCAGGAAGCCAGCGCCCTCACAACCGCCGGACTTGACGACGAACAATGGTTAAAGACCGTCAAGCTTGCCTTGGTGGTCGGAGGCGACGGAACTTTTTTGCGCGCAGCCCGTTACATAATCGGAACGGAAATAATTTTACATGGAATTAACCTCGGACACTTAGGCTTCTTGGCCTCCAGCAGACCCGAAGAAATCGAACAAGACCTCGAAAATATTTTAAACGATAATTTTGAAGTCCTTGAGCGCCGAGTCTTAAAATCTGTTTTATATCGAGACGACTCTCCGACTCATACACTTTATGCTTTGAATGACATTGTCTTGACTACAAACGCTATAGCCCGACTCTTACAGATCGAAATAAGATTCAATGACGGATTCTTTTGCGTCCTTCCGGCCGACGGCGTAATAATTTCTTCGCCTACAGGGTCAACGGCTTACGCTCTTTCAGCGGGCGGCCCGATAATTCCTCCGCATATGGACGCGATGCTGCTTGCTCCGTTATGCGCTCATACGCTTTACTCACGGCCGTTAATAGCTTCTGAAAATGACAGCATAACTTTAATACCGCGGGGAGTGTCGCGCGATTTAATGCTCACACAGGACGGACAGTTAGCTTACGAAATTTTTCCGGGCGATCGAATTGACGTAAGACTCTCCCGGACAAAAAAAATTCGTACGGTTAATCTTCCGGGGAAAAATTTTCTTGACATAGTAAGAGAAAAATTAGGTTGGGGCCAGGCGTTCGCAACGTAAATTTTTCTAAAAACGGTAAAATTTTAATTTTTTATAATTAAAATAGCTTGAACTCAAAATCGAATTGTGATATAAGTACAATAACTATTTTTACCGAACGGTATTTATTTTTTCCGGTATTTTTATTGCTCTAAGAGATTTATTTCGTTGGAGTTTTTCGCAAAAGTGGTAGAGCCGTTTACCGTTTTGCGTGGATTGAAACGCTAGTGATTATTAAAAAGCTTTTTATAAAAAATATCGGCGGCATTAAAGAAGCCGAACTGTCTTTTACTCCAGGGCTCAATGTCATAACAGGGGAAAGCGGCGCAGGCAAGAGTAGTGTTGTCCGCGCCCTTGAATTATTAACAGGAACAAGAGGCGGAGTGAAATTCATAAGGGCGGGGGAAGCTCGCGCCCAAGTTGAAGCTTGCTTTGACGACTCTGTAATCTCACGGGAGATTCTAAGCACAGGCCGCTCACGCGCAAAAATTAACGGCGAAAATATTTCCCTTAATGACTGCTCAAAGGCCGTAAATTCACTCATAAGGATTCAAAATCAATTCGCCCAGCTCGAACTCCTTGACGCTGAAAAGCAATTAGCTATGATCGACTCCTGTCTTCCCGAAAAAATTAAAGAAGACACTTTCAAAAATTTTCACGAGATCTTTGAGAAGGCTCGCGCTTCGGCCGCAGAGCTTCGCGAAATCAAAAAACGCCGGGCCGAAATCGAAAGGCAATACTCTAACGCCCGGGAAATCTTTGAGCTGGTGAAAATCTCAAAGCCCGAGTCCGGACTAGAAATAAGACTCGAAAATCTTTTGGCTGATATTACTCACAGAATAGCCAAGCGTGAAAAAGCCAGAGAAAATTTTGACGCACTCACCGGCGGCCTGTCCGAACAGGGACTCATAAACAACACCGAGTCACGCTTCGAAGAACTCTTCGACTTCATGAGCGACGAAGAAAAAAAAGAAATCCAACTCTCTTTTGAAAATCTCTACGCCGCCGCAAAAAATTTATCAGGAATTTTTAACAGAAACGACGACGAAAAAGACTCGGCCAAGCGCGAAGAGATCGAAACAAGATTAGGCGCTCTTAGAAAATTAAAACGCCTCTGCAATATTCCGGACGAGAACGAGTTGTTAAATTATTGCGATGAGATTTATAAAAATCTTGAATGGTTAGAGAAAAGTTATAAAGATCTTGAAAGCTTGTCGGCCCGCTCACTTGACGAAAAGAAAAAAGCTAACGCCTTAGCTCTGGAGATCAGGCGCGCCCGTCATGACGCGGCGGTCAATCTTGAAAAAAGAGTCAACGAAATCTTAGAAGAGCTTGCTATGCTGCCAATGACTTTTAAAATTAATTTCAGCGGCCTCCAGAAATTAAATCGCAACGGAGCTGACAGCATAGAATTTATTTTAAGTGACGGCTCACGCGAAGGAAGGCTCGAAAAAATTGCTTCGGGCGGTGAACTTAGCCGCTTGCTCTTAGCTTTGCAGTTATCTTTACCGGAGGAATGGCTGCCGCCCGTGATTGTCTTCGATGAAGTCGAAGCAGGACTCGGAGGCAAAGCCGCCGTACTATCAGGAATGCAGCTCAAAAAACTTTCTCAAAAGTGCCAAGTCATTCTCGTGACTCACGAGGCATCTATAGCCGCCCTAGGGGACAATCATATTTTTATTCAGCGCAATCAGAACGAAACTCTAATGAAAAATATTTCAGGCGAAGAAAGAGTCAAAGAGATCGCCCGAATGTTATCAGGCGCTCCGGATATGGCCGAAGCTCTTGAACATGCAAAGAAATTAATTATCAATCGCTAGCGGCCCTTCAGGAAAGTTAATCGCCTTTCCGGCTTGAAGAGCGTCACAGAATTCTATAAATCTTTTCGCGGCGACGGGAGCGTTCCAGTTTCGGCTCATGCTCTCGTAAGCCGCAAGCCCTAACAATGAAACCTTCTCAGGATTTTTTAAAAGGCTTGCAACTTTTTCGCTAAGATCTTTTAAATCTCTGTCCTTAAAAATTAATCCGTTGAAATTATTTTGAAGCAGGAAAGGCACAGCGCCAATTTTATTTCCCGCAACGACAGCACAGCCGCTGCTCATTCCTTCGCTGATTGTTGCGCCCCATCCTTCATGTTTATCTGAAGTAGAAATTAAAATTCCGGCGCGTTCCATTTCGGCTCTAACTTCGTCACGCGACACAGGCCCGGCCAATTTCACACAGTCCCGCAAGCTCAAAGAGTCAATTAAATTTTTCAAGCCTTCAAGCTCCGGCCCGTCCCCAATAATTTTTAAAGAGAAATTTAAATTTAAGGCCTTTAAATTTTGGGCAAGCCTCACGGCCAGTTCAGGGTGCTTCCAGTCTATTAATCTGTTGACCCATAGAATAGAATTTTTATTTTTCCTGGCGATTAAATTTTTTATGTCGCTGTAATTTTTATGTTCAGGGAAGTATGCCCACTTGTAAGCTTTATTTTTGAAGAGGCCGCAAATTTTATAGTCGCCCGTCACGAAGGCTCCGGCACTGAGCAAAAAAAATTTTGAATTAGAATCTCTTGCTGCTTTCCGGCCTCCGGAGTATAACGAGTACTTAAAAAATCTAACGAGATCTTTTGAGAAAGGGCCTTTGAAAAATCTTTCGCTGTGCATGAAAGTTAATTTGCCCGCGGCTAAGCGTTCACTCACAAGCCCGACAGGAAGGCCGGCGATTATAACGCAGTCGGCTTCGTTGATAATTTTTCTGGCTTCGTCGGGACGCTCATAATATTTAAATACGCAAGGATCATTATCGAATTCAGCTCCGACTTGTGAAAGGTTTAAATTTTTTTCGACGTGTTCAGTAGCGACAAATTTATAATTTTCAGCTCCTAAAATTTTTATGAACTCGTAAGCCAAAGGCTTCTGATGTGAAT
>JAFSSV010000108.1 GCA_017450825.1 Synergistaceae bacterium | reverse complement strand
TTAATCGTATGTTATATTAAGTAAAGTTTATTTATGGGAAGGCAACCTTTTTTTAAAAATAACCCCCTCGCCAGCTGGCTGGCCCTCTCCCCCAACCCTTCCACCGCAAGCGGTCCCCCTTCCCTTACAGGGACGGCGGGGCGCAAGAGATTTCTTCGAGATATTCTATTTCCTCTACACCTTGCCTCCCCTGAAAGGGGAGGTGCCGAATGAAATGAGGCGGAGGGGTTGTTGTTAGAGAGTAAGGGGAGGAGGTGCCGGCCGGAGGGGGTTGTAGCTAAAAAAAATTTTGGGAGATAACCCCCTCGCCAGCAAGCTGGCCCTCTCCCCCAACCCTTCCACCGCAAGCGGTCCCCCTTCCCTTACAGGGACGGCGGGGCGCAAGAGAGTCCGTTGAGATTTGTAATGAAGAAAAAATTTTTAACAGGGAGATTAAAAAATGAAACCTAACGAAATTAAAAGTTCAGAAACAGAAAATAAAAATAATCAACAGGAAATAATGATAAGTGAATTACTGTCGGCTATATCAGAAACTGAATACCCTCAATATATTCTTGACGCTATAGAAAAAGTTATCGAATGGATTAACGAAGAAATCAACAGGCCCGAAAACCGTCAGGACTCGGATTTCTTTTCAGAATTTTTTGGCCAGGATTTTGACTTTGAAGACGACACCGGCGGTATCGAAGAACTTTACAGAAAGCTCAACAGTATAGAAGAGTTCGCCGACATCATGCCAAGCTCAAGAAAACGCGGCGATAAATCTGATACTATAATAATAAATCTCGCCAGTCCCGATTATGACAGCGGCCTTAGACGGGCTATTGATTATGCCGCAGTATTCAACAGAGCAAACTGTAAACGGGTCTGGATAATCAGCGACAGCTTTGTATTAGGAGATATTTTAAAATTCGTCCCGCATGTTGACGCTCTAGGCGAACAGGGAATAACTTTGCGCTTTATCCTCGTAACCCCTTGGGGCTGGGTCGAAATGCCCCTTAGCGGTAACGCCGCCTCAAAGGAGCAATGCCTCTGGCACAGCAATAATAAATAATTGACAATCGAATAAAAGCAAAGCTATAATATTTTCAACACGGAGACGTGGCCGAGTGGTCGAAGGCGGTTGACTCGAAATCAACTGAGCGGCTTGCCGCTCCTAGAGTTCGAATCTCTACGTCTCCGCCATTTTTTTATATATTTTTATTTAAAGAAAGAGGTTTTTTTAACGTCATGAAAATTCTCGTCATTAACTGCGGAAGCTCCTCCCTCAAGTACCAGCTCTTTGACATGGAAAACGAATCAGTATCAGCTAAGGGCCTCGTTGACCGCATAGGCATTGACGGCTCAAACATAACGCACAGAAAAACAGGTGCCGACCCCTTCACGATTAATACTCCGATTAAAGATCACAAAGTCGCTATGAAGCTCGTACTTGATGCGCTTCTTGATAAAGATCATGGCGTTCTTAAATCACTCGACGAGATCGCCGGCGCTGGACATCGTATAGTTTCCGGCGGCGACTACTTCAAAGAAAGCGTCTTAGTTAATGACGAAGTAATGGACGCTCTTAGAAAATGTATTCCACTCGCTCCCCTTCATAACCCCGGACACATCATGGGAATCGAAGCAATCCAGCACGCCCTCCCGAAATTGCCGAACGTTGTTGTATTTGATACGGCATTCCATCAGACCATGCCGGATTATGCTTACATGTACGGCCTTCCTTGGGAGTTCTACGAGACTCACAGAGTGAGACGCTACGGCGCTCACGGCACAAGTCATCACTTCGTAGCCTTGAGAACTGCTGAAATCTTAGGCAAGCCCTTGAGCGAATTAAAAATGATTACTTGCCACTTAGGCAACGGAAGCTCAATCAGCGCAGTTAAGAACGGCAAGTGCATTGATACTTCAATGGGCCTTACGCCTCTGGCCGGAGTCTTAATGGGAACGAGAACGGGCGATATGGATCCGGCTTGCGTTCCTTTCGTTCAGAATATAACGAAGTATTCAGCAGACGAAATGAATAACTTTATGAACAAGAAGAGCGGTCTTCTCGGAATCTCCGGAGTAAGCTCAGACCTTCGTGACGTTGAAGACGCAGCCGCAAAAGGCAACGAACGCGCCCGCCTTGCTATCGAAATGCTTGAGTACGGCATAAGAAAATATATCGGCGCTTATACTGTCGCTATGGAAGGGCTTGACGTTTTAGTCTTCACCGCAGGCATAGGCGAGAACAGCGCCGCAACCCGTGAAGGCGTTTGCAAGCATCTTGAATTCATGGGCGTTAAGATCGACCCGGCCAAGAATAATATCAGAGGCAAGGAAGCTATCGTCAGCGCTGATGCTTCAAAAGTAAAAGTTCTTGTCGTTCCCACGAACGAAGAATTAATGATCGCAAGAGAAACGAAGCGAATCGCGTTTGCATAATCTAATCGAAAAAGATTTTAAGGCTATAATCTCTCTGCCTCCCCGAAATGATACGGAGGCGGAGATTTTTTCGCAGTGGGACTCGTCCGGCCCGGAAGAATTTAATTTCTATGGACAGGATTTTATTTTTCCTAAGGGGATTCACGCTGAAGCTAAAGCAAAATGGATTGAGCCTGAAGTTTTATTAGTAGAAATTTTTATTGAAGGCGAAATCGTTTCGTCTTGTGCGCGGTGCCTTGCTCCCGTCAGTCTTGAAATATCGGGAAATTTAATGTATCTTTATTCAACGAAGAGCGCCGACAGCTTAGAAGAAGACTTTGGCGACGAAGAGCCTATAGAACTTGAAAACTTCGGGCGGGTCTTGGACATAGGGCCGCAGATTCAAGAAAGCATTTTCGCTTTGCTTCCAAGAAAAATTTTATGTAACGAAAATTGTAAAGGCTTATGCCCTTCATGCGGAAAGAATTTGAACGAAGGGCCTTGTTCGTGTGAGAAAGAAATCTCTGATCCTCGACTCGAAGCGCTCAAGCAATTTAAATTTTAAAATTGATTATTTAATTTAATTTTTTAGGGGGATTTTTTACAATGGCAACACCGAAAAGAAAAGTATCTCACGCTCGCACAGCACAGAGAAAGGCAAACTGGCTCAGCGCGCTTTCAGCTCCTATGACTAAGACTTGCCCGAAGTGCGGCGAGGTGACTCTTGCTCATCACGCCTGCCCTAACTGCGGCACGTATAAAGGCCGCCAGGTTGTCAAAGTGAAGGGCGAAGAAGAAGCAGCAAGCTGAAAAAATTTTTTTCACGGGATAAAGTTTTTCCCCTCCAATGGAGGGGAGAATTTTTTTTATTTTTTTATAGATAGAGGCGAAAAATTTTTATGAGTGAGGAAAAATTTTATTTTCAAACTGAAGCCGCGGAACTCTTGAACATGATGATCAGCTCCGTGTATTCAAACAGAGATATATTTTTAAGGGAACTTATTTCCAACGCTTCAGACGCTTTAGACAAAAGAAGAATAGAGACTCTCAAAGATTCAGAGCTTGCAGAGAACACTAATCCAGAAATAAAAATAGAAATTGATCCGGACAAAAAAATTCTTTCAGTAAGCGACAACGGGATCGGCATGACCCGCGAAGAGCTTATTGAATATCTCGGCACGATTGCCAAGAGCGGCACAAAAGAATTTTTAAAGGCCGCCAAAGACGAAAACGCTAAACAGGAATTAATCGGACAGTTCGGCGTAGGATTTTATTCTGTCTTCATGGTCGCTGAAAAAGTCGAAGTCATCAGCCGCAAGCTCGGCACAGATAAGACTTATAAATTCACGTCAAGCGCGGACGGTTCATATACTATTGAAGAAGTCGAACAGCGCGGCGAATGCGGAACAACCGTAAAACTTTTCATAAAGGCTCAAGACGATAAAAAAGAAGACCCGGACTCTAAAAATTATCTTGACGAATGGACGATCAGAGAAATTATCAGCAAGTATTCTGATTTTATTTCATGGCCTATAATTTTTAAAGACAAGACTATAAATTCTCAGAAAGCTATCTGGCAGCGTCCGGACAAAGAAATTACAGAAGAAGAATATAAAGAATTTTACAAGCACCTCACGCATGACTGGCAAGACCCTTTGACTCATATAAAGATTAACGCCGAAGGTTCGACGAATTTTAAGGGTCTTTTATTTATTCCGTCACAGGCTCCGTATGATTTATTCATGAATCCCCAATCCGGCGGTGTAAGCCTGTATATTAACCGCGTCTTCATTATGAACGACTGCAAGAATTTAATTCCGGATTATTTGAGATTTATACGGGGCGTAATTGACTCTGAAGATCTGCCGCTTAATATCTCACGCGAAATTTTACAGGACGAGCCGATTATACGAGTCATAAAGCGCAGCACAACCCGAAAAATTTTCAACGAGCTTAAAAAAATTTTGAAGGAAGACCGCGAAAAATATATTAAATTCTGGAAGCCCTTCGGGAGAATGTTCAAAGAAGGAATCTTGCAGGATCGCGAGAACTCTAAGACTCTCATTAATCTTGCTTTGTTCCGAACGACTCACAGCGACGAATGGACAACGCTTGAAGAGTATGAGTCACGAATGCAGCCCGGCCAAGAAGGAATTTATTGTCTTGCCGGACGCGATAATCTTGCCGCGCTCAAAGCTTCGCCTAAACTTGAGCCTTTTGTTAAGAAAGGCTATGAAGTTTTATTAATGTCTGATCCGGTTGACGAAGTAATCTTATCGGACTCTCGTTTCATGTGGCCGGAGGATATGAAAAAATTATTGAATATCGCTCAAGATGACGTTACGCCGCAGACAGCAGACGAGAAAAAAGAATCAGAAGAGAAAATTAAATCGCTTGAAAAAGATTTTGAGCTTGTAAAAAATAAAGCTCTTGAAATTTTCAAGGACAAGCTCGAAGACGTTAAGCCCTCGTTGACTCTCACGAGTTCGCCGGCATGTTTAAGGGAAGCCGCGGGGGGAATTTCTTTCCAAATGGAAGCCCTCATGCGTTCAGCAGGACACCCGGTGCCGCCGCAGAAAAGAATTCTGGAACTCAACGCCGAACACCCAATAATCAAGAAATTAATCGAAATGACTCAAGCCGGAAATAATGACGAACGAGTCGCCGATGTAATAAAAATTTTGTACGATCAATCCGTAATTCTCGAAGGAGCTATGCCCGAAGATCCGGCGGGCTACGCGGCGCGAGTCAACGAGCTTATGAAAATTGCTTTAGAGGGTTAGTAGACAATGCCTTTTTTACGAGCAGCATGGCTGAATAAAAAATCTAAGCCGGCAAAAGAAGAAGAAAATTTTGAAGAGCTGGAAGTTGTAACTCAAAGAAGAGGTTATGAAAATCCCTTCTTGGTCAAGCAAGAGCCTTTGGCAGAATCTATTGAAGAAGCTGAAACTGTCGAAGAAAAATCAAATGTTGTTGAAAATCTTCATAAGCTGCTCGATAAAAAAGATGAAGAAATATCAGAAGAGCAGTTAGAAATTCATGAGCCGGAGCCTTTAACCGAAGAAGCTGATTTAATTACAACCCCTCCGCCTTCGCTTAGCTCAGGCACCTCCCCTTACACAGGGGAGGCAAGAGAGGCCGTTGAAACAGAGGAAGACTCTGAACCTGTTG
>JAFSSV010000107.1 GCA_017450825.1 Synergistaceae bacterium | reverse complement strand
GAAGGCTCCGAAGGGAGGTCGGAGTGGGGCTGCTTTAAACAAAGGATTTTTTATACAAGCTCAACCATTCGTCACAGGTTAGATCTTCTGCTCGAATGCCCGGAGCTAGGCCAAGCTCTTCAAAAATTTCAGGCCAGTTAAAATTCTTAAAGCCCTTGAGATTATTTAAAAGAGTCTTCCGCCGGTGAGCAAAGCCTAAATGTAAAAGCTCGCTCCATGAATTTTGCCCGGCAAGCTCAAAATTTTTTTTGATTTCTATTTCAACAAGAGCCGAGTCAACTTCAGGCACAGGGCGAAAAGAATTTCTTGAAACATTCTTAACTATACTTGCCCGGCCCATTGCCTCGATCGTAACGCCCAAAGGATAACGCGCTTTAGTATCAGCCTTCGCCGTCAGCCTCAAAGCCGCTTCCTTCTGTAACATGTATAAATGATACGTGAGACCAAGCCCCGAAAATTTTAAGAGCTTCCAGATTAAAGGCGTTGTTATGTTATATGGAATGTTTGCGATTATTTTATTAGGGAATGGATTCAAAATTTCATAATCAAACTTCACAGCGTCCGCCCAATGAACATGAAAATTTTTTTCGCGGCCTTCTAACTCTTCAAGCTCCGGCCGGAAGCGCTGATCTATTTCGACAGCATGAAGACAGGAAATTTTTTTTTCAAGCAATGCCCTTGTAAGTACTCCATGACCCGGGCCAATCTCTAAAACACAATCGGACTCGCTTGGAGACGAACGCGAAATAATTTCGGACAAAATATTTTTATCTATCAAAAAATTTTGCCCGAAACGCTTTAAAGGAATCAGGCTCATGAATTTTTATTTTCGGCCAAGAGCGTCATATTTCCTCCGGCCTCTTTCGCTACGAGCATAGCCTCACGCGCCGCGCCTATGAATTCTTTAACGCCCGGATAGACTCCTGCCTGAAGATCAGAGACTCCGGCCGCTATTAAAATTCCGTTGGTCTGTTCTAAAAATTCATTGGCAATCACGACAGCCGCCGCCCCTTTGCAATGAACAAGCACTGTAAATTCATTTTCGCTCCAGCGGGCTATACTGCTCGAAGAGTGAGGCTTCAAAAAATTTTTCAGCTTCTCTACAAATCTTCTAGTGCCTAAGTTATCGCTTACGACTCCGAGCTGAATCACGCTGAGACTCTCGCCGCCGTGTATCGCCGGAGTAAACTCGCGCCGGATTATATGCTCAATGCCCCGCCGGTTTAAAATTCCTGTCGAAGTGTCAAAAGTTAAAAGCCTTCGTAATTGATCCTGTATCCGCTGCTGCTCCGTAACATCTTCAAACGTAATAAGAGTGTTTATGCTCCCGTTCCATTTTATCGGCGTTGCGTGAAGCCGTGCGACCCTGAAGCTTTGAGGGAGAGTCTTGGGGGCGTTAAGTTCTTGATCTAAAAATTCTTCGTCGCAAAAATTTTCCTGTATAAAAATTTCTTCTATCCTGCACTCGATATTACCTTTTCGCCTTTGAATTATATTAATTAAGTGCGAGCTTGAATCAGCGTCAACGAACTCAATAATATTTTTTCCCGTGAGCTGATTTTTTGACGAGGCCGCAAGGAATTTATTGACGGCCAAGATATTTCCGCTGGAATTTACGACACAGGCCCTAAATGGTACAGCGTCAAGAATTTTGGGATCGTTTTGGGAGTTGTAAGCTTGTTCGCCGCTGCTCTCGGAGTTGATAATAATCACAACGCCTTCGATTTTATTTTCTATTTTAAGAGGCGAGGCTGTAATCGACCAGATTTTATTTTTCTCTGAAATTTCTACCGCGTCAGTGTTGCCAAGACAAGCCGCCATTAAAATATCATTAAGAGCTTTGTCTAACTGCGTTATCTTTGGCGGGTAAATGCTGCCGAGCGTACACTGATGACCGAAGAGTCTCTGAGCTACAGCTTTGTAGCCGTTAGAAACGTATAATAATTTGCCCGTTAAGTTAATTACACAACAAAGGAGTCCCGGGCAACTGTCAAGGACTCCGCTCCATATGCTCATGATTTTTTAATCGTTGTAGCCGTTCGGGTGGGTGCTGTGCCATTTCCAAGCGCTGGCGATAATATCTTCCATGCTTACGACTTCGGGCTGCCAGTGAAGAATATTATGAGCCTTCGTGCTGTCGGCCACGAGTTTTGCGGGATCGCCTGCTCTTCGTTCGCCGACTTCGACTTGAATATCACGTCCTGTAGCTTTTCGGGCGGCCGTTATCATTTCCATGACTGAATAGCCGTCGCCGCTTCCGAGATTAAAGACTCCGCTTTCTCCGCCGCCTCTTAAATACTCAAGCGCTAAGATATGAGCCTTGGCCAAGTCTTCAACATGAACATAATCACGTATGCAGGTTCCGTCTTTAGTCGGGTAGTCATCGCCGTATACTGTGACGTGTTCGCGCTTGCCGAGCGGGACTTGTAAGATTATCGGGACTAAGTGAGTTTCGTGCCTGTGATCTTCTCCGATTGAGCCGTCATGCCAAGCTCCGGCAACGTTGAAATATCTTAAAGACACGTAGCGAATATCGTAACGCTTGCTTACCCAGTACATCATTTTTTCCATTATTAATTTACTTTCGCCGTAGGGATTTGTAGGCTTTGTTTCGTCTGTTTCGAGAATAGGAATCTTTTTAGGTTCGCCGTAAGTTGCGGCGCTTGAGGAAAAAATTATGCGCTTTATATTATTCCGCTGCATAGCTTCGAGCAGGCTTATCATTCCGCCAACGTTGTTATTAAAATATTTCAGCGGTTCTTCTACGCTTTCACCTACAAGGGAGAACGCGCAGAAATGTATAACGGCTTCGATTTTATTTTCCGTGAAGATCTTGTCAAGAATTTTTCCGTCGCGTATATCTCCCTCATAGAATTTTACGTCCGCCGGGACTGAAGCCCTGTGCCCAGTCTGAAGATTATCAATTACTATGACATTTTCGCCCTTGGCCTTGAACGCTCTTACGTTATGCGAGCCAATGTAGCCGGCTCCTCCGCAAATTAAAACTGACATTTAAAAACCTCCTTTATATTTAATAATCTCTTCGTTTGGGGATCGGATTAAAAATCACGTCACCGATCGGCATATCGAAGCTGCTTTTTTGTGTGCCCATGTACATTTTGTTCGGGACTCTTACGGACGCGGGTTTAACGTCGTCATAGATACTTCCGGAGAGTCCTTTAGGAGCTTCGAGCTTCGGGGGATTTTGGGCGCTGTGCTTGCTCAAAATATTTTTCTCGGCCTTAGCGTTAAAAGCCGGATGAGCCTGCCACCAATTTTCTTGGCCGGGAGTGCTGAAGAAGAGAAAAGCTCCGCTCCGGGTTGCTATATAGTCTAAAGGCTTTAAAGATTTTTTTTCTATGCTTGCTGCTTTGAGCCACGCATACTCGCCACCTATCCAAGCATAGCCGCCGGGATTTTCAGCGATGTTTAACTCTTCGGCATGTTCGCGCAAAAATTTTCTTGCGTTTGAATATTGTCCGACCGGTACGCCTACCCATATTGAGTTATTGCTCTTGTCGATCTTCCAAGCGCCCTGCCAGCCTTCGGGAAGGTCTGCAAAGAATCTTCCGAGCTGATTTATTTCGGGGTTTGTCTTTGCGTTGAGTCCTACGGACGCGGCAAGCGAATAAAGCCCGCCGATTATTTTATGAGTCTCTATGTCCGGTTCAACGGTTGCTCCGAACGAAACTCCGCAAGCAAAAAAAATTACAAGCAAAGCCGAAAAAATTTTTTTCATGAAAAATCCTCCTGTTAAAAAATAAAAAAATTATTTACTGATTGCTTAACAATAAAATTTTATGACTCTCAATAACCGGGTAAACGTTCTTGGGCAGAACGGAATTTTTATAAGTCGGAGTGATTAAAAATACCCGGCTCTTTCTATTCCAGTACTGTTCAATGATAGAAAAATTTGTAGCAAATTTCTTTTCGTTGACTCCAGGAGTCATTCCGCTTTCCGGAACGTCAACAAGAACAGAATTTCTTAACGTATAAAAATAAATTGACGGGAAGTCTAAGCCGTCTTGAATTATTGCCTCCCTACCCTTTACGAGTCCGCGAAGACTCAAGCCTATATCCCGGACTGAATACAAGTTCGCCGTCAAGTTAAAGACTCCAGCCGCCGGCATTAAACATATCAGCGCCGCTGCCGGGACGTTACGCGCCCATTTTGTTATTTGCTTTGTCTTCGTGTAATACCATGAGGCAAAAATAAATAAGCCTATAGTAATTTCATACGGCACTAAAGATAAAAGAGACTCGCTCATTACAGGGAAGTGCCGCGACGTTAAAGGCAGCAGGACAAAAAACACCGGCACAAGAATCAAAATATTAAACATTACGGCGTAGCGTAATGAGTTCATTCGTCCCCTGAACCATCGGTCAAGCCTGCGGCCCAAGAGCGACGACAGCGCCGGAACGCTTGCGGCCATTGTCAAAATATCTTTTGAACAAAGCCCCGCGATAAAAAATACACAAGCCCAGACTAACATAAAAAGCTCCGAAGATTTTTGAACCGGAAATTTTTTCGGCACAGCTTCGTAAATTGCTTGCAGAAAAAATCCATGAAAGGGAGCAAAGCCAACGAAAGCAAAAATTATCGTTCCCCAGATCCCGCCGAAAGTGTAAGACTGATTCTCAAAGAACATAAAATAAACCGTCTGAGGACTGTAAGAAATTAAAAGCGAAAAGTAACAGCCCGAGATCAAAAGATTTATTATTATTCCGGCAGGCCAAGTGAAAAAATCTTTCAGCAGTTCATGATCTTGAGTGAGCGCGCAATAAATTCCCACGGCCAGCATAGGCATAAAGAATCCCGAAGGCCCGTGAAAGATAAAAGCAAACGCTATAGCAAAATGAGAAAGCATTAGCCAATCCCGGGACTCTTTAGAACGTACGATCCCCAAGAAGGCCAAGGCCGTAAAGCATGAATAAAGAGCGTGGGACGAAGCTAACTGCGACACAGTAAAGCATAAAGTCGTCCCGGCGCAGATACTAGCCGCCAACCATGACCGCCTTGAAGACATATCGGGCTTTGAAGCATTCGCCAACGCCGCGGCCAAAATCATTACAAGCCCGGCAAGCGCTGAAAAAAATCTTACGCTGGACTCTCCCCAGCCAAAAATTTTTAACGCAAACGACATTAACCACCATGTACCCATTGAAGTTCCCGCGGCCAAGGCTTCGCCGATTCTGGCCATGAGATAATTTCCTCCGCCGTACATGTGCAGAGCTATCGAAGCATTGACGCCTTCAACAGGATCTATCAGGCCGTGATCCCCTATTCCGTGCATATATAAATATGAAAGAACTATAGCAAAGAGGACAGCCTTTTTATTATGCTTGAGAAAATTACGCAAGGTTATTTAAACAGCGGCAAGAGCGCTTTAAATTGCGGCGTGCCGGCCTTCTCCAACATGTGATAGACGATAGTTTCAGTCGGAACTACAAGACATCCAACAGTACGGGCAGCGTCAAGCGCGAGCAAATGATTTTGTTCTGTTCGGCTTCCGCAAGCGTCCGCGGCTATGACAACGTTCAAATTATATTTTTCTATCAAGTCAATCGCCGTTGCAAGGACGCATATATGAGTCTCAACGCCGAAAAGAATCGCCGTATCTTTTGAGCCGCCGTTGAATTTTAAATTCAGGAAAGCGTCCGGGAAAGACGGAGCCTGGCAGCAGGAAAATTCTACTTTCGTTATCTGAGAGCCTTCAGGGATAAGAGCTTTTAATTCTGAAATGGTAGGGCCGATCCCTTTCGGGTATTGTTCGGTTACGATTGAAGGGACTGAAAGTTCGCGGGCAGCCGTAAGAATACGCACAGAATTTTTTATTACTTCCTCCCGATTATAAATAGCTGGCAATAACTTCTCTTGAAGATCTATCATCAAGAGAAACGATGCTTCAGCCTTTATGGATCTGCGCACTTTAAAAACCTCTCTGTTCTATTTGATTTATTAAAAAGAAAACTCTCGCTGAAAAAAAATTTTTTTTGAAGTTTATTATATACTATTCATAAAATTTTTATTGCTTTACAGCAAGCACAGTTTATTTTCTATAAAACCCCTCCGGCCTTTGGCCACCTCCCCTTTCAGGGGCGGCAAGAGTGTAAAGGGAATAGAAAATGTCGAAGAACTCTCTTGCGCCCCGCCGTCCCTGTAAGGGAAGGGGGACCGCTTGCGGTGGAAGGGTTGGGGGAGAGGGCCACGAAGTGGCGAGGGGGTTATTTTCCAACAGGGGCCAGCTTGCCGGCGAAGGGGTTATAGTTTTTTTAATTGTGCTTGCTACACTTGACTCAGGACTCAAATTACGAAGGGAGAAAAAAATTTTTATGCGAAAAAATTTCAGGGCCTTGAAAATTTTTTTACTGGCCGCTGCTCTGTGTGCAGTTCCTTCTCAAGCTGCTGATATGCCGGACACGGCGACACTGTCCGCTAACCGTATGCGCTTTGACTCAAACACCGGGGATTTTTTAGCCGAGGGCAATGTAATTATCAACGCCGGTGAGTTAAACGTAGCCGCCCCCGTCGGCACCGGCAACATAGAACGGCGCGAAGTAAATTTCAACAAAGGCATCACAGCTTCAGGAAAATGGCAGGGCGATAAAATTGATATTAAAGCCGGAAAGCTCGAACTTACTTTTAACGATATTCCAACCTGTAAATTTCAAAACGGAGTCCGCGGAGGAATAGGCCCAATGAGAATCGATTCAGAAGGCTTGGTACTTGTCGGGGTAGGAGGCTTTCAGACCCCAACAAGGGCTGATAATCATACGCGCTTTATTTTGGACAGGGTAAGAAATCTTGAAGATACTTCCAAAGGCTTTTCATTCGGAGCTAACTCAGTCGAAGGAATGTTAAGGCGGGGCGAACTTCACGAGATGACCGCCGATAAAAGCGTTTGGCTTAGAGGCAAGCCCAAGGCCAATCAAAGCGCCGTGAGTCTCAAAGGCGATCACGCTATTTATTCTCTTGAAAGAGGAAGCGTAGTAATGAGCGGACACGTCACAGCCGTTCAGGGCGGAAGGACTTTGCGCTCGGACTCGGTCGTCTACTTCCCCGAACAAAACAGAGTCGAAGCCCTCGGCGGTATCACCCGGCAAACCGAAGGCGGCGTTAGCACAGACAGAGCAGAAATCGTTATAGATCTCTCACGCGAAAATATCAACAGAAAAAAAGAAGAGCCAAAACAGAAAGAAGAGCCTAAAAAATCTACAACCCGTACCCGCCGTAATTCAAGCTCAAGCTCATCGAGAAAAAAATAATAACGAACATGAATACTTTAACAGCGTCAGATTTACGAAAAGAATATAACGGCCGCCTTGTCGTCGGAGGCGTAAGCATTACGGTTAACGCCGGTGAGGTCGTCGGACTCCTTGGCCCTAACGGAGCAGGAAAGACAACTTCATTTTATATGATCGTAGGCTTGATTAAACCCGACTCGGGAAATGTCTTAATAGATCTCAAAGATATAACTCATCTTCCTGTTTATCAGCGCGCCCGTGAAGGCATTGGTTACCTTCCGCAGGAGGCTTCGGTCTTCAGAAATCTAACAGTAAGAGAAAATATTAATCTCGTATGGGAAGAAATCGGCAAAAAAAAATTTGCCCGCGAACTTACGGACGAATTGCTCCAGCAATTTAAAATAACTCACATAGCAGACACTAAAGGCTATTCGCTTTCAGGCGGTGAGCGCCGCCGGGTAGAAATCGCCCGGGCCTTGACCCTCAAGCCGAAATTTATTTTGCTTGACGAACCCTTCAGCGGAATCGATCCTATAGCCGTTGCTGATATTCAGTCAATGATCCATGAGTTAAAAGAACAGGGCTACGGAGTCTTAATAACAGATCACAACGTCCGGGAGACTCTTTCCATAACGGACAGGACTTATTTAATTCATGACGGGACGATTTTTCTTTCAGGGACTCCGGAGGAAGTAGCAGAGAACGAACTGGCCAAGAAATTTTATCTCGGAGAAAATTTTGAATGGGAAGGAGCCCACGAACATCACGAAGGCACAGAACATAACTCTTAAAATAAATTCAATCTCAAGCGACGGCACAGGCATTGCCCGGACTGAACGCGGAATAATTTTTGTTCAGGGGGCTTTGCCCGGTGAGGTCGTCAAGGCTGAACTCGTAGCCAAGAAAAAAGATTTTGCCGTTGCAAAAATTTTTGAGATAGTTGAAGCTTCGCCCGGCCGTGTTGCTCCGCGCTGTAAATATTACGGGCATTGCGGCGGCTGTCAGCTTCAACACGCAGACTACGAGACTCAATTAAAGCTCAAAGCTCAAATAGTTCGTGACGCTATGACCCGAATCGGAGGCTTTGAGAAAAATTTATTTGAAAATTTAACTTGTCAAGCTTCGCCCCTTTTCTGGGGCTATCGAAACAAGGCGGCCTTCCCTGTTCAGAATCTTAACGGGAGGATCGCAACGGGTTTTTACAGAGCGGGGACTCACCGGCTTGAATTAATTAAACAATGCCCGGTCAATGCGCCGCGCTTGAATGAAATTTACGGAGCAATTCTTGACGGGCTTGACGGCCTTGAAAAAGAAAAAAATAAATTTCCCCTTGACGGTTACGACGAACGGACGAACAAGGGCAAGCTTCGTCACATAATTGCCCGGACAGGAATTAATACAGGTGAAAGCCTTTTATCGTTCGTAATTAACGGCAAGCTGTCGCCGAAGAGCGTTAAATCTCTTGCGTATCTCGGTGAACTTTCAAGCCCCGACACTATAACTTTGAATCACAACTCAAAGCCCGGCAATGTAATTTTAGGTAGCTACACAGAAAATCTCAAAAGCTCGGGAATAATTACAGAAAGGCTCGGGAATTTCAAATTAAATTTTGACACAGTATCTTTCTTTCAAGTTAATACGGGCCAAGCTGAAAAATTATTTTCTTATGCGTCCGGACTCGTTGAAGAGGGCGCGAAAAATATTTTGGAGCTTTACAGCGGTGTTGGTTCGTTGACATGTTGGTTAGCTGAAAGATCTCAACGAGTGACGAGCGTTGAAGAGTGGCGGGGAGCTGTGAGAATGGCGGCGAAGAATCTTGCTGTTAACAATTTTGAGAACGTTAATGCTTTATGCGGACGTTCAGAAGAAGTTATAGAAGATCTCAAGCTTGAAAATAAATTTGATGCTGTAGTTTTAGATCCTCCGCGTGACGGCTGTGACCGGAGAGTTCTGGAGGCAATAAAAAATTTCAAAGCTCCTCAAATTATTTATGTGTCCTGCAACCCGGCGACTCTTGCCCGTGATTGTAAAATTCTTTCAAGTTTTGGTTATGACCTGAAAACTATAAAGGCTTTTGATATGTTTCCGCAGACAGCGCATGTGGAGACGGTAGTATTGATGTCACGCCTTCAGAACTGACCGCCGAAAAAGTGCCTAATTTCCGGGATTTTCGGGCATCTGGCCAT
>JAFSSV010000106.1 GCA_017450825.1 Synergistaceae bacterium | reverse complement strand
TTCCTAAACCTGAATTCGCAAGCTCACCACAAACGACTCCGGCTGAAGCTCCTGCTCCTGTCGTGAGTTCGACTCCTTCGTCTGAAAGTAATAAAGCTCCGGTGAGTCGCGATTGGCTTACGTTCGTGACGGCGTTCGGTCTTTTGGTACGCGAAGGGCTTGAGGCGATACTCGTAATCGTTGCGATCGTTGCGTATCTAATCAAGACGGGCAATCAGAAAATGTTGAAGAGCGTTTATCTTGGTTCTTTGGCCGCAATCATAGCCAGTATAGTTCTTGCGTGGTTCTTAGATTACATGATGGGGGACGCAAGCGGAGTCGCCCGCGAACTGCTCGAAGGCTGGACAATGTTCTTGGCCGTTGCAGTTTTGTTTTATGTTAGTAACTGGATGTTATCGAAAGCAGATACTATAGCTTGGGAAAATTACATAAGCGGCAAAGTCCAGCAGTCAATCGACTCAAAGAGTCAATGGACTTTAATTTTCGCGGCGTTTATTGCTGTAATGCGTGAGGGAGCTGAATTAATTTTATTTTACTCGGCGGCCTTTACCGGCGGCATGAGCAACCCGGCTTATATAGCTTACGGTATCGGCGCGGGAATTCTTGTCCTCGTTGCAGTGTGGATAGCTTTCAGATATTTCAGCGTCAAGCTCCCGTTAAAAGCCTTTTTCATGTTCACGAGCATTTTATTATTCTTAATGTGTGTGTCGTTCATGGGCAAGGGAGTTGTAGAGCTTACTGAAGCCGACGTGATTTCCGGCCGTACTGTCATTCCGGCTATGAAAGGATTTTCGATTGAAATCTTGAGCATCTATGACAGAGCAGAGACTCTTATTCCGCAAATAATGCTTGTGATAGCGGCGGCATGGGTGACGATCCCTCACCTGTTCAAGAAAAAGAAACAAGGATAAATACCCCCGTTAAAGTTCAGGGGAATTTATAAAAAAATTTTTCAGGAGGTAAATTTTTTATCATGAAGAAATTATTTTTCTTAGCAATGCTTTTAACTTTTGCATTCGCCAGCGTGGCATTCGGAGCGCAGGCTGTATCGGTTAAGCCCGGTGAAGCCGGCTTTGAGGAAATTCCTATTGGTGAGACTCAAGTCGGTCCTTACAACGTAGCCGCGGTTTATTTCCAGGCCGTTGATATGTACCCCGCAGGCAAGAACCCTTCAAAAGAAGATTCTGATATGCACCTTGAGGCCGATATTCATTTGAAACCCGAAGCGGCTGTAGCTTACGGCTTTGGTAACGGTGAAGATATTTGGCCGGCATACTTGACTGTTAAGTATGAGATAGTCAAACCCGACGGCAAAGTCGCAATGGAAGGTTCTTTCATGCCAATGAACGCTGACGACGGCCCTCACTATGGTGCAAACATAGCGAAAGGTCTTACGGTTGGACGTTACAAGCTTCGTTTTATCATTGAGCCGCCCACTGATTATTTACTTCACACTGACCCCGAAACAGGAGTCCCGGCGAAAGAGGGCGCAAAAGATTTCTTCCAGACTCATACCGTCGAGTTCGATTGGAATTATACAGGAGAACAGTTACAGAACGAATAAGAAAATAACGCGCATTTAATTAATGCCTCCCCTTTAAGATTTAAGCGGGAGGCTTTTTCTGTGCTTAATATACTAAGCAACTTAAAAACTATAACCCCCTCGCCGCAAGCTGGCATTTTAGAAATAACCCCCTCGCCGCAAGCGGCCCTCTCCCCCTTAACAGGGGGCGCAAGGAATTCCTTCTATTCCGGCTACGTCCCTTGCCTCCCCTGTGTAAGGGGAGGTGCCGAACGAAATGAGGCGGAGGGGTTGATTTTAAAAAAGGGGAGGTGCCCAAAGGCAGGAGGGGGGTGTAGAGAAAATAAATTGTGTTTACTATAAAAGGAGTGATAAAAAATTCTTAAATATCTCGTGGCCGTTACAGATCATTTAGCGGCCTTTGCTTTTATGTTAGGAATAATTTTCAGCTTTGCCCATTCAAAAATAAAAAGACTCGTTTTAATTTCTACGGCGCTTGGAATTTTAGGAGGCTGTATTGTCTTCGGCATTCGGCTTTACGATCCAAGAGGAATGAATTTAATTTTAATTGCTTTCAATCGGCGGCTAGTGATAACTATAGCTGCTCTTGCGCTCTTGGCCGTGCTGCTGATGATTATTTCATGGGGAGTAAAAATTTTTGAGCCTATTAATATTTTTGAGCTAGGAATTTTAATTTTAGTTTCGTTAATTTATCTTGTGCCTCCTGTCCTGCAATACACGCGGGAATTTGTTTACTTCGGAGAGTCCGGCATAAGCACGAATGCTTTGCTTAGGGCCTTAGGCTTTACGTTAGGGATTCTTGCATGTCTTTTATTGACTTTGAGTGCTTACGAAGTTCATAGATCTTTGAGAAATGATTGCGAGAAAAAAATTTTTTTGTTCAGCAGTCTTTTAATTTATGCGCTGGAATTTTCTGCGGCGGCTGTCGCGGCTATGCAGAGGCTGAAAATTTTAAAGACAAGCGACGCGATTTTTAATATAACCGTCTTCGACATAATGATCTGGCGTGGAGCTAACCCGAACGCGTTTATCTTTGCTCAGTTAATTTTGGGCTTGGTCATGTTAATTTTTGTAATCAGGACTCACTTGAAGCCGGCCGGAGAATTTGCCAATAAAGCTTTATTGAGAAAAGAGAAGGCAAGGTTAAGAGATTGCCGCCGATGGTCATGGAGTCTTTTTACGGCGGGAGCGATTGTAATTTTTATCGTGATTGTTCTGCATTATTACGACACAAAGCCTCCGGCAGAAGTTCAGCCCGAACCTTATGAAATTTCCAACGGGATAATCTCGATTGAGCTTGCCCAAGTTTCAGACGGACACCTTCATAAATTTTCATACGTTACGCCTAACAAGTACGACGTGAGATTTTTAATAGTTAAGAAGCCCGCGGGTACAGCTTACGGGGTTGGGCTTGATGCCTGTGAGATCTGCGGCATTGCCGGATATTACGAACGGGGCGACGAAGTTGTATGCCGGCGCTGTGACGTTGTAATGAATAAAAATACTATCGGCTTCAAAGGAGGCTGCAACCCTATCCCGTTCGAATACGAAGTAAGAGCCGGAAAAATTTTTATAGACACAAAAGAACTCGAACAACATGAGAAGAGATTTAAATAAAAAATTTTTTTATTAACACAACCCCCTCCGGCCCTTCAGGCCACCTCCCCAAGGGGAGGCTTTGTGTAGAGAAAATAAGAGCCTCCCTCGGGGGAGGGTTTTTGGCGGGCCGCTTGCGGTGGTGGGGGTTATCTTCTAAAAAATTTTTTTAAGGAGTGAGATAAAAAAGAAAATGTTTTGGCGAATGATTTTTAAAACTCTAAGCCGACAGAAAAGCAAAATGCTAATGATCGCCTTCACTGTAATTTTAGGCGTGTCGCTTTCTACAGCTATGATGAACGTTATGTTAGGAGTCGGCGACAAAGTAAACCGCGAGCTTAAAGTCTACGGCGCTAATATAACCGTTAGGCACAAAGACGCGGCCCTTATGAGCGATCTTTACGGCTTGACCGAAGGACTCGGAGTAAACGATAAATTTTTATACGAAGAAGATATTTTGAAGCTCAAGTCAATTTTTTGGGGCTTCAACATTCTGGACTTCGCGCCAATGCTCGAAGGCAAGATAGAAAATTTTTCTGTAGTCGGAACTTGGCCGGAGAAACACGCGATACTTTCAACCGGCGAAGAACTTAACACCGGACTCAAAAATCTTCGTACTTGGTGGGAGATTTGCCCGGCGGTCAATGGCTTGACGAGAACGACAACGAGGCCGTAATGATTGGCCAGGAACTTGCAGAGAAAAATAATTTTCACGTTGGAGACTCGCTCGTGTTGGAAGGAAAAAATTTTTTAATAAAAGGAATCTTTCATGACGGCGGAGCAGATGACGGAAAAATTTTAATGACTCTTCCGGCGCTGCAGGATTTATTAAACTTGTCCGGGAAAATTTCAAGCATAGAAGTTTCAGCCTTAACGACTCCGGATAATGATCTTGCCCGCAAAGCAGCTCAAGATCCCCGGAGCTTGTCGCCCGATGAATACGAAACTTGGTACTGTACTGCTTACGTTAGCGCAATCTGTCATCAGATTCAGGAAGTAATACGCGACGGAGTAGCTAAACCCGTTCGACAGGTCGCAGAGTCCGAAGGAACTATCTTGAACAAAACTACGCTCTTAATGATTCTCATTACGATTTTAAGCTCAATAGGTTCGGCCTTGGCTATCTCAAATTTAATCACGGCAAGCGTGATCGAACGAAGCCAAGAGCTTGGCCTCTTGAAGGCCTTGGGCGCTTATAATTGGCAAATTGTTTTGTTGGTCTTGCTTGAAGTCATGATAACGGGACTGGCCGGAGGAGTTGTTGGCTATTTCTTAGGGATAGGCTTCGCTCAAATTATAGGACAGACGGTCTTCGGGTCTTATATTGAGATTGCCCGCATGGTGATTTTAATTGTGTCGGTGATTTTATTTTTTGTCACGCTGCTTGGGAGCGTCCCGGCAATAAGATATTTAATGGCGCTCAAACCTACGGAGGTTCTTCATGGAAAATAAACGCAAAGGCTCACGAAAAAAAATGTATTTAAAAATGGTAACAGGCTCTTTGATTCGCCGGGCCTCGCGCTTAATAATCGCTGTGCTTGCGATCGCGATAGGCGCGACGATTTTATCCGGGCTTGTTACGATTTATTATGACATTCCAGAACAGTTAGGCCGGGAGTTCAGATCTTACGGAGCGAATTTAATTATCCTGCCCCGCGGAGACTCTAAGATAACCCGTGAGACTCTTAACGCGCTGAAAAATTTAATCGGCGAAAATAAAATCGTAGGTATGGCTCCGTATCGTTATCACACTGTGAAGATCAACGAGCAGCCTTACATAATCGCCGGAACAGATTTATTACAGGCTCAAAAGAACAGTCCCTTCTGGTATATAGAAGGAGAATGGGGAAATTCTCAAGCTCCTGATGAAGTCATGACAGGTCACGCGATAGCAGAAACTTTGAATTTAAAGCTTGGGGACTCGTTCATGATTCAGGGCGTTAAGTACGGGGAACAGGCTCAAGCCTCCGGGCAAAATCTTTCAGCTATAGAGAATCAAAAACGCGACAGCGCCCGGCAAAATTTCCATAAGAATTTAAAAGTCAAAGGCATAGTTTCAACAGGAGGAGCTGAAGAAGGATTTATTTTTGCTGATATAGATCTTCTTGATGAATTAGTCGGCGACTCTTTCAGAGCAGATGTTATTGAGTGCAGTATCATTGCGGACGCTGTCGAGCTTGAAAATCTGTCGGCAAGAATTGAAAAAGAAATTCCAGAGCTTCAGCCCCGGGCCGTTAGAAGATTGACTCAATCTCAAGATATTGTGCTTGGAAAATTACAGGCGCTCGTACTGCTCGTTACGGTTGTTGTATTAATAATCACGGTGATTTCAGTTTATACAACTATGATGGCAATGATAGCCGAACGCAGAAAAGAAATAGCCCTGAAAAAAGCTTTGGGCGCTGAAAATAAATTGGTCATGGGCGAATTATTAGGCGAAGGAGTTTTGCTTGGCCTCGTTGGAGGAGCGCTTGGAGTCTTTTTGGGCTTTGAGTTTGCCTTACAGGTAAGCCTTAATGTTTTTGGGCGGGCGATAAATTTTCAGCCGCTTTTAATTCCTGTCACTATAGCAATTTTTATTTTTATAACCGTAGCCGCGTCGATAATTCCTGTTAGAAAAGTCATGGATATACACCCGGCGATTGTCTTAAAGGGAGAATAAAAAAATTATGTCAAAAAAAATTCTTGAGCTTCAAAACGTTTCAAAGATCTACGGAAATTTAAAAGCCTTGGCCGATATAAATCTAAGCGTCAATGCCGGGGACTGGCTTTCTATCATGGGGCCTTCAGGCTCCGGAAAAACAACAATGATAAATTTAATCGGCTGCATGGACACGCCCTCAACCGGAAGCGTAATTCTTGACGGCGTAGACATAAGCAAAGAAAACGCAACGAGCTTGACTCGAATCCGCCGCGACAAGATCGGCCTGATCTTCCAGCAGTTTCATTTAATAAGCTATCTTACGGCCGTTGAGAATGTCATGGTCGCGCAGTATTATCACAGTATGCCCGACTATGACGAAGCAATGGAAGCCCTTGAGAAAGTAGGCTTGAAGGACAGAGCAAAGCACTTGCCCGCGCAGCTTTCCGGAGGTGAGCAGCAGCGTGTCTGCATTGCCCGGGCATTAATCAATTCGCCGCAGATTTTATTGGGCGATGAGCCTACAGGAAATCTTGACGAAGAAAACGAAGGAATCGTTGTAGAACTTTTCAGGACTCTGCACAAAGAAGGAGTAACGATTATAATTGTCACGCATGACCCGGAGGTCGGGGACGTTGCTCAAAGAAAAATTATTCTCGAACATGGGAGAGTCATTGACGATATTGATCAGACAGCGACGTTTAAATAAAAATTTTTTAAAGGAGTGAAAGCAGTTAGTTAGTAAGGATAGAAGGAGGACATCTCTTTAAAATTTTCAGGCTCCTCACCCCTAACTCGTAATGAACATGATAAGCGCACGCATAGAAGATTATTTAGAAGAATTATTTTTGCTTGAAAGCACCGGCCGCGAAGTGACCGTTACAGACTTGGCCGACAGGTTGAAGATCACGAAGGGAACTGTTACAGCTACGATTCAAAAACTTGTTGAGCTTGAATTTGTTGAGCATGAACGCTACGGGACTCTGCACTTGACTGACGCGGGGCGCGAAAAGGGAATGATTGTCTTCCGAAGGCATGAAGGCTTCAGAGCATTTTTTCATGAGCTGCTTGGGCTTGATCGTGATCATTCGTCTGAAATGGCCTGCTCAATGGAGCATTACGTTGATAACGTCACCGAAGAAAGACTTTACGCGCTGCTTGAATTTTTCCGCAAGGCCCGGGCCGAACATCAGCCTTGGGTTGACGAAGCTTTCTTGGCAATCGAAAAGCCTATCTTGCTTGTGCCTGTGCCGTTGACTTTGTGTGAGCCGGGGTCTGAAGGCCTGATATTAAGACTCACGGCCGATGATACTTTGAGAAAAAAGCTTGTTGATAAGGGCTTCACAATTGGCGCAAAAATAAAACTCGTTGGAAGAGATCATAATTTATTTTCCTGCAAGCTAGGCAAAAAAAATTTTGATTTGCCCCTGAACGAGGCCGCAACGATCTGGATACAGCAGCCGGGTAAGAATTAATAATTTTCTTTGAGTGCTTTAATCATTTCGCGAATGCTTTGATTATTTTCCGGGTGCCTCCAGCCCGCCGGCAAAATTTCTTCAAGCGGAACGAGTACGAAAAGCCTTTCAGGAATTCTTATGTGCGGAACGTCCAGCAAAGGCGAATGAAAAATTAAATCGTCAATCAATAAAATATCTATATCAATTTTTCTTGGCCCCCAACGGACAGACTCAACCCGGCCAAGCTGAATTTCAAAATTTTTTACAGCTCTTAAAATTTCCAGAGGGCTGTAATTTTTTTTTGCTTCGATTTTCGCGCAGGCATTTAAAAAATTCGGCTGCTCTACTCCTCCCCATGGAGCAGTCTCGATAAAGCTGCTAATGCCCGTGAGCTTGCCAAGAGATTTTAATTTTTCAATAGCGCCGTTTAAATTCTCTAACCTGTCGCCCAAGTTAGAACCTAATCCAAAATAAATATTCATGAAAGTAATTATACTGGCCCTCTCTTGAAAGACCCCCACCACCGCAAGCGGTTCCCCTCCCCCGAGGGAGGCTAAGATTCCTGCTACTCAAAGCCTCCCCTTGGGGAGGTGGCCAAAGGCCGGAGGGGGTTGTTATTAAAAAATTTTTTTTTAAGACTTAACCCCTTCACTTCACTTCGTTCTTGCGCCCCCTGTTAAGGGGGAGAGGGCCGCTTGCAGCGAGGGGGTTGTTATTAAAAAATTTTTTTAAGACTTAACCCCTTCGCTTCACTTCGTTCAGCACCTCCGGTTAAGGGGGGAGAGGGCCGCTTGCGGCGAGGGGGTTGTTATTAAAAAATTTTTTTAAGACTTAACCCCTCCGCTTCACTTCGTTCAGCACCTCCCCTTTCAGGGGAGGCAAGGGATATAGCTTTTTAAGTGTGCTTATTATAAAATCACTTCATGAAAGAAAACATTTTCATCTGCGGCGACTCTACAGAAATTCTCAAAGACTTTCCGAACGATTCTATTCATGCAATAATATCTGATATTCCTTACGGGATTGGCTGTGACGAATGGGACGTGCTGCACGAAAATAAAAATTCTGCTTACGGTGGAAGTTCACCCGCTCAAGCTTCGGGCGGAGGTCTATTCAAGCGCCGCGGCAAACCCTTGAACGGCTGGAGCGAAGCCGATAAAAAAATTTCGGCCGAATATCAAGAATGGTGTTCTTCGTGGGCAAGCGACTGGCTGAGAATTTTAAAACCCGGCGGAACTTGTTTTATTTTTGCCGGAAGGAGATTCGCTCACAGATGTATTATTGCTCTTGAAGACGCGGGCTTTACGTTCAAAGATATCCTGTCTTGGGAAAAAGACAGCGCCCCTCATAGAGCGCAGAGGCTTTCAGTTATTTACGAGCGCCGTGACGACTCTTATAACGCTGAAAAATGGGAAGGCTGGCGCGTTGCTAATCTTCGGCCGTTGTTTGAACCTGTCTTATGGTTTCAGAAGCCTTACAAGACCGGCGGCACTATCGCCGATAACGTCCTTGAAAATCAAATCGGCGCATGGAACGAAAACGCCCTGCAAAAATATAACGCTCATGACAATCAGCAAAAAATCTTTTCAAATATCATTCGAGTTAAACAAAATCAAAACGATCACGGTCTGCACGTCGCGCAAAAGCCTTTGAACTTAATGAAGCTTTTAATTTCCCTCGTTACTATTGAAGGACAAATAATTCTGGATCCTTTCATGGGGTCAGGGACGACTTGCATAGCAGCAAAGCTCTTAAAAAGAAATTATATCGGGATTGACCTTGACCACGAAAATATTAAAATAGCCGAAGCAAGATTAAATTATCCTGAACAATTTGAAATAGCATTATAAAAATTTTTAAAGGAGGCCCAAATTTTATGCCTTACGGCGACACTTACTTGACAGGTTCGGGCACACTGTTAGCTCGTGACGTATCGGGGTATACTAATTTTTGGGTAAAGTTATTTCTCAAGGACGTTGGCATAATTTACACTACAGCTCCAAGGGCAAGCGGAGAAACAGAGCCTTTCATATGGGGGCATTTCTATCTCAAAAAAAAATTAAAGGGCAAAGGCTATTATATTTTCGACACCGAGATTCTTGACGATATGTTCTTCATACGCAAGAGCAAGCAGACCATTCTCACTTCTTTTAAATGGACAAACGCAATTTTAAAATATCTCCTCCCTGAACACCCGGATAATAATTTACTGGCTAATCTATACTGGAGCATGAAATTATTATCAGCTAAGCATATTCCTGTAGAAGCTATTGACTGGCGCTTTACTTGGAAATGGCTGGAGGGCTGGGGGCTTGCGCCGGATCTCGTAAGCTTTCACTCTTCAAAAAATTTTAACCGCGCTGAAATTATTTTATTGACTCAAATTTCTATGCTCAACGTTCAGGGCGTTATGGAACTTTTCACAAAGCCCCTTGATAAAGAAATCCGGGAAAATGTTTTCAAAGTCGCCTCGCGTTTAGCAGAAGGATTCCTTATAGAAAAATAAAAATTATGACAAAAAACAAAAAATTAAGCCTCCCCTTTAATATCCCCCTCGCCAGCAAGCTGGCATTTTAGAAATACCCCCCTCGCCGATCCCCCCCGCCGCAAGCGGTTTTTGAGTAAGGAATCCCCCCCGCCGCAAGCGGCCCTCCCACCTTAAAAGGGGGGCTTTAGGGTATTACTAACAAAGCCTCCCCTTGGGGAGGTGGCAAAGGCCGGAGGGGGTTGTAGCTAAAGAAGTAAAGGGAGGTAGCCAACCGAAGGGAGGTCAGAGGGGTTATTGCTACAAATTTAATTTTAAACGAACTGGAAGACTCAAAAACTCATGACAAAAAATCTACAAGACATCTTACAAAATATCCAGCCCCTTGACGAGCAAGCAATGCAAGAGGCAAATTTATTACAGCAAAATTTTATTAAGCCCTTGGGAAGTTTAGGGGAGCTTGAAAAAATTTCTATCAGACTCGCCGGCATAACAGGCCGCGCAAAAAATTCTGTCGAAAAAAAAGTTATCTGTCTTTTCGGATCTGACCACGGAATTTATAACGAAGGCGTTTGCAGTTCGCCGCAAGAGTTCACAAAAAAATTAATGCAGGTCTACGCCGCTCAACAAAACGCCTCGATAAATATTTTGGCAAGGCAGGCCGGAGCAGATTTAAAAATTTATGACCTAGGCGTGAAAGATTTAAAGCCTCAAAAAAATATTATCACTCATAAATTTTTAGAGAACGGCACAGAAAATTTTATTAACGCCCGCGCAATGACTCCCGAACTTACTCAAGAAGTTATTGAGTTCGGAATTTCACTCGTTAAAAATTTTAAGGCCCAAGGCGTTGGCTTGATCGCTACAGGCGAAGTAGGAATGGGCAACACTACTCCAGCTTGCGCCTGTATAATGGCCGCACTGAAAAGCCGCGATAAATCTTTAATCGGAAGAGGCGCGGGCCTTAGCGACGAAGGACTCGAAAATAAACAGCGCGTAATTCTCAAAGCGCTTGACTTTCATAAAAATAATTTAACTGATCCTGTTAATATTCTTTCTTGCGTTGGAGGCTTGGACTTGGCCGCAATGACGGGAATTTTTATCGGTGGCGCAAGATACCGCGTTCCGGTTATAATTGACGGAGTTATCTCCATAGCTTCGGCTCTGATTGCTTACTTGCTGTCGCCAATGACAAAAAATTTTTTCTTCGCCTCACATGAATCGCTTGAACCGGCTTATAATTTTGCCGCTAAGTTTATGGGCTTAACTCCCTGTTTGAAATTATCAATGCGGCTCGGCGAAGGTACAGGCGCGGCGATTTTTATGCAGATTATCAGCGACGCTCTAGCTATAATTAACAACATGGGAAAATTTGACGAGCTTTAAAAATTTTTGAAAGGAGAATTTTTTTAATGCCAAGAGAAATTTTAGTTGTCGATTGTCAATACGATTTTATTAACGGCTCTTTAGCCTGCGGAAATTCTGAAGAGGCCGTGAAGGGAATTATCGCCCTTATCAATGCCAACCCCGACGCAAAAGTTTATTATTCAGCAGACTGGCACAGCGATAATCATTTCAATCATATTAAGAACGGCGGTATCTGGCCGGATCACTGCATAGCCAACACTAGAGGCGCTGAATTTCATGAAAACTTCTACACTGATATTAAAAACCCCGCTCAGCGTCCCAACGAGAACAATATTTATCTCAAAGGCACAGATGATTTTCACGAAGAATATTCCGCCTTCAATGCCAAAAATAGACAAGGCCATGAATTAAATCAAGACATCGGCCAAGAGATCATAATAACAGGAATAGCAAGCGAATTCTGTGTGAAAGAAAGTGTGCTGGCTTTTTTAAAAACCGGGCGCAAGGTTGAAATTATTGCCAACCTTTTAGGCTGGGTTGACGAAGAGAATCATCGCAAAACTCTCAAAGAACTTGCAGCTCTTGGCATAAAAATCTCATGAGCGAAATTAAAAATATAATTTTCGACGTTGGAAATGTCTTGATTGATTTCGATTGGGACGGCTTCATGGAAAGGCAATTCCCCAACGCTGACAGAAAATTAATCGACAGGCTTGACGCTGCTGTATGGGGCAGCGGACGTTGGGACAGACTAGACGCGGGCGACGAACCCGAAAAAGTTTTTGCAAGCATAATCGCTCATGCTCCTGAACATGAGCCGGAACTGCGAAAAATTTTTGCAAACGTCGGCGACACTCTTAAAAAACGTCCGGCGACTCCTGCATGGCTGAAAAGTTTTAAAGAACGCGGCTATAAAATTTATTACCTGTCCAATTATTCGCACTACGTTATGAACTGTAATCCGGAAGTTTTGGATTTCTTGCCTTTGCTTGACGGCGGAGTCTTTTCCTGCGACGTTAAATTAATCAAACCCGATCTCCGGATCTATGAATGCCTCGCAAAAAAATATAATCTCGTTCCGTCTGAATGTGTCTTCATTGATGATCTTGAAAAGAACGTCAAGGCCGCCCGCGATTTCGGCTTTAATGCAATTCAGTTTGTTTACTTCGCTCAAGCTAAAGCAGACCTTGAAAATTTTTTTAAGGAAAATTCCTGATAGAAAATCCACTTGCCAGCAAGCTGGCCCTTTTGGAAAGCAACCCCCTTACCGAAAGTTAGCCCTCTTGGAAAGCAACCCCCTCGCAGAAAGCTGGCCCTTTTGGA
>JAFSSV010000105.1 GCA_017450825.1 Synergistaceae bacterium | reverse complement strand
TATAAAAAATCCTTTGTTTAAAGCAGCCCCACTCCGACCTCCCTTCGGAGCCTGCGGCGTGCTACGCGACCGGCCACCTCCCCTTTCAGGGGCGGCGAGGGGGTTATTTCTAAAAAAATTTTTTAGGACTCAACCCCCTCCGGTTTACTTCGTTCACCACCTCCCCAAGGGGAGGCTTTGTTAGTAATACCCTAAAGCCCCCCTTTTAAGGGGGGAGGGCCGCTTGCGGCGAGGGGATTCCTTACTCCAACCCCCTCCGGCCTTTGGCCACCTTTTTGTCCGACCCAAGGGGAGGCTTTGTGTAGCAGGAATCTTAGCCTCCCTCGGAGGAGGGGAACCACTTGCGGCGGTGGGGGGTATTTCTAAAAAATAGGGCCGGCAAGAACACAAAAAAAATCCTCCCGGTTAAGGGAGGATTACTTTTTAAAAATTATTTTTTAGAAAGGACGCTGAGATCTCCGACCTCACGGAATAATTTATTGCACTGTGCAAGCAAGGCGAAGCGATTCGCCCGGACTTTCTCGTCTTTGTCCATGACCATAACGTCATCAAAGAATTTCGCAACGACAGGCGACAGCTCCGCCAGAATTTTCGCAAGCCCGGCCCAGTCGTAAGCGTTAAGAGCTTTTCTAACTGGCTCGTCAAGCCTTGAAATTTCCTTGTATAAATTCTTTTCAGCGTCAAGAGTCATTAAAGACTCGTCAGCTTGTTCAACGGTTAAATCTTTTGAGTTCTTGGCCAAAATATTTTTGACTCTTACTGCTGAACTCACGAGCGCCGTAAACCATTCTTCAGCTTTTACAGCTCCGAGCGTTTCAATAAATTTCAGCGCCTGATACGGGACATTACCCGCGACACTGATCCCCAACGCCGCCAGCTCATGCTCAAAGCCGCGCTCTTTCAACTGAACGTGTAAACGCTGCTTAATGAATTCCAAAATCTTTTCTTGAGTCTTCTCGTCAACCCCGTTAATCTTGCAAGACTCTTTGACGGCTTCGACAATATCAAAATTATATTTGCGGGCGAATAAAATTTCATTGATACAGCGGGCCGCCCTTCGTAACGCGTAAGGATCTTGTGACCCTGTCGGCTCGAGTCCGACCTTATGACAGGCCGTAATAATATGCACTCTTTCAGCGAGTCCTAATACTGCTCCTACGTCATCGGTTGGAGTTTTATCTGTAGCGGTCTGCGGAAGGTACTGCTCATAAAGGGCAAGAGCGACTCTAGGATCTTCGCCGGCGCTCTTGGCATACTCACGGCCCATAACACCCTGAAGGTCTGTGAACTCAAAGACCATACTCGTTACTAAATCAGCCTTTGAAAGATACGCGGCGCGGTCAACGAGTGAGGCAATCTCCTTCATTTTATATTTATCACAGAACCACGCGGCTAATTTTCTCGTGAGCATTACCTTGTCATAAACGCTTCCTAACTTTTCCTGATAAGTTACGGACTTCAAGCGTTCAACGTACGAAGCAAGAGGAATCTTTCTGTCTTCCTCCCAGAAGAACGCCGCATCCTCAAGCCTTGCCCGTAAGACTCGCTCATTGCCTTCGCGTATAACTTTCATGTCAAGCACCATGTTATTACTAACACCCACGAAATAATTTGCAAGCTTGCCGCCTTTGCCGCTGCTCCTTACGGCGAGATACTTTTGATTTTTTTTCATTGAAGTAGTTAAGACTTCCTCGGGGATCTCTAAATATCTTTTATCAAAAGTTCCGGCGAAGGGTACGGGGTACTCGACTAGATATAGATTCTCTTCAAGAATTTTGGGATCCATTTCTACTTCGAGATTGCCTTCAAATTCCTGCTGTAAATTTGCTATAGCAGTCTTCATTTTCTGGAGGCGTTTTTCCTGATCGAGAATGACATTGTTATCGAACAAAACGTCAAGGAACTCGGCGGCGTTTTTGATATCAATAATTTTTTTGCCCATGAATCTGTGACCGCTTGTCCTTCGTCCTGAAGAAATCTGCCCGTAAGTAAACGGGATAACATTTTCATCAGCTAAAGCTACTATCCAGCGGATAGGCCGGGCGAATCTCACGCCGGATTGATCCCAGTACATGCTCTTGGGAAATGAAAGACTTGCGATTAAATTTTTCAAAAGTTCCGGAAGAACATCAAGAGTCTTTTTGCTTTCCTGTCGAACTTCGGCGGCGATATATTTAACGCCCCCTACTTCGATTTCTTTAAGCTCGTCAACGCTGATACCCTTGCCCTTGGCAAAACCTTCGGCGGCTCTTGTAGGGACTCCGTTCTCATCATAAGCGGTCGAAACGGGAGGGCCTTTGAGCATTTCAACAATCTCTGTTTGAGCTTCGCTTGCGTTAGTGATAATTAAAACAAGCCGGCGGGGTGTTGCGTAAGTCTTAGCGTCTTTGAATTCTATTCTGTTGGAAGCGAAGGCGGCCTGCGCGTTATTCTTCAAAGCCTCTAAAGCGTCAGGAATAAAACGTGACGGGATCTCTTCTGTTCCGATTTCAAGCAAGATATTTTTTATTGCCATTGTCAATTACTCCTCAAAATAATTCCCGGTTGAGTTATCAAATTTTTCCATTAAGGGGAAGCCCATTTTTTCGCGCTGTTCTCTGTAAGCTGCGGCACATCGACAGGCCAAGGCTCTTACGCGTGAGATATAACCTGTTCGTTCGGTGACGCTGATAGCGTTTCGAGCGTCAAGAAGGTTGAAAGTATGTGAGCTTTTCAAAACGTAATCATACGCCGGCAAGACGAAGCCCTTATCTAGAATTCTTCCGGCTTCGGCCTCGTACATCTGGAAGAGCTGAAACAACATAGCAGTATCAGCGATTTCAAAATTATAATGAGAATGTTCGATCTCGCCCTGTAAATGAACGTCGCCGTAACTAACTTTGCCTTCCCATTCGAGATCATAAACGCTGTCGACTTTCTGAACGTACATTGCTATTCGTTCGATGCCGTAAGTTAATTCCGCCGGTACGTTCTCCATATCGAGTCCGCCGAGCTGCTGGAAGTAAGTAAACTGTGTGATCTCCATTCCGTCAAGCCAGACCTCCCAGCCTAAGCCCCAAGCTCCGGTTGAAGGGTTTTCCCAGTCGTCTTCGACAAATCTAATATCATGTTCAGACGGATCAATCCCGAGGCTCGCGAGGCTTTCAAGATAAAGCTCCTGAATATTAGCCGGGGCGGGTTTGATTATTACCTGATACTGATAATAATGCTGAAGTCTGTTAGGATTTTTTCCGTAACGTCCGTCTGAAGGCCGTCTTGAAGGTTCAACGTATGCAACGCGCCAAGGCTCCGGGCCAAGAACGCGGAGAGCTGTAGCCGGATTCATTGTGCCGGCTCCGACTTCTATATCGTAGGGCTGCTGAACTACACAGCCGTGACGGCTCCAAAAATTTTCAAGCCGGAAATATACTTCTTGGAAGTTCAAGTTCTTTTCTCTCCTTTTTAAATTAAAAAAGTTTTTGCGCTAAGAATAATAACACGGTTACTCCTACAGCGAATAGGGCAATGCCCCAACCGAATTTTAATTGAAGCGCATCGACTTTAGCGTTAGTTGCTTTTACATCTCCTCGAAGGTCTGCGAAGTCTGCCCTTAAATTATTAAAATCTGCTCGCATTTCGCTGGCTATTGCTCTTTGTTCGGCTAAGTTTCTTTCCATGATAGCCTGCATTTTTTCCATATGAATATCAAATTCATTTCTGGCTATAAAATTTTGCTCTGTCATAGTAAATACCTCCCTGCTTATTTCCTAGAAGCAAGCCGCGGTCTGTTTGCTAAATAATTCATTGGGTCAACTTTTGTATCTTTCAATCTTACTTCAAAGTGAAGGTGATTCGCTGTCGATCGTCCGGTGTGTCCTACATAGCCTATAACTTGCCCTTGATTTATTCGCTGTCCTTCTTTGACTGCGACTCTTGAACAGTGAGCGTAAAAAGTTTGCACTCCGCCGCCGTGATCAAGCAGGACAAAATTTCCATAGCCTCTGAAGCCCATTGTAGAGTTATC
>JAFSSV010000104.1 GCA_017450825.1 Synergistaceae bacterium | reverse complement strand
CGCTCACCACCTCCTTTTTTTAAAATCAACCCCTCCGACCTCACTTCGTAGCCTTCGGCGTGCTTCGCGACCGGCCACCTCCCCTTTTTTTAAAATCAACCCCTCCGACCTCACTTCGTTCGGCCACCTCCCCTTAGACAGGGGAGGCAAGGGACGTAGCCGGATAGAAAGACTCTCTCGTCCCCCCGGTAAAGGGGGGATGTCAACTTGTTGACAGGGGGGTTGCTTTTTAACAAGGGGAACCGCTTGCGGCGAGGGGGTTATAGTTTTTTAATTGTGCTTAGTATATCTTATCGAGTGCTTTTTCATAGCCGCCCGCTCCATAGTCAAGACATTTTTTAACGCGGCTGATTGTCGCGGTGCTTGCTCCGGTCTGTTTGACTATTTCAGGATACGTTTTTGACTCGCTTAATAACTTGGCAACTTCTAGGCGTTGGGCCATTGATTTAATCTCGCCGATAGTCGCGAGGTCTTCAAGAAAATTATAAACGTCCTCAAGGTCTTCGAGAGCAAGAAAGGCGCGGCACAAGTTGTCAGTCTGTTTGTCGCGCCATTGATGATAATCAGGCATTGTCTACCTCTTTAATATCTTTGGAGTCGTCCGGCTGTTTTTTTTCTTCCAGCTTTTCGACATTGGACGAGGGATTATTTTCGATAATATGAATATCGCGCTGAGGGAAAGGAATTTCGATACCTTCGCGGGCAAATATTACGGCGATATGATGACGGAGATCACTTGAAACTTTCATGCCGCTCGAAGTCCTAAGCTCAATCCAGTAATAAATTTCAAAATCAAGCGAGTTGTCGCCAAAATCTCTAAAGATTATAAAGGGCGCGGGATTCTTTAAGACCTGCGAATGACTCTTAGTGACCTCAAGCAAGAGCTTTTCAACCTGCCGGGTGTCTGAGCCGTAAGCTACGCCGACTTTCAAAATTTCCCGCTTGCGGAGGTCTGACTTCGTCCAGTTAGTGACGGTGTTCTCAAGGAAATTTTTATTGGGCATGATAACGTCGAAGCCGTCCCAGGTTTTTATAATTGTCGAACGCGAGCCTATGTCGCTGACAGTTCCTTGTACTCCTAAAACGTCTACAATGTCATTGACTTTGAAGGGGCGCGAGAAAATTACTATGAAGCCGCTGATTAAATTGTTAAAGATATTCTGCATTCCAAAACCTATGCCGAGTGCAAAGGCACCGCCTAGAAACGCGAAGGCCGTCAAAGGAATTTTGACAATGTTCAAAGCAATAAGAGCAAAGGCAACCCATAAAATATAAAATACAATTCTTTGGACTCCGTTTGCGGCCGTTACGCTTGCCTTAAAGCGGTTAATCATTCGGCGCTTGATCCAGTTGCTTCCCCATGAGCTTAAAAAGAAGCTCGATAAGAAGACCAAGATTGCTATGATTAATTTGCTCACAGTTACTGAATAGCCTTCGCCATTCCATAGTTCAGTATCTAAGAATCCCATGACGGTTTCCTTGCTGAAGGACGTGACTTTCTCGGCAACTTTCAGGGCGCTTAAATTATCATTGGCCTCGGTGTTGAGCCTTCGCATTAAGAAAATTGCTTCGGGAATGAACGTTGCGTATCTGTTAACGACTCCTGAAATAATTTTGCGCTGATTGTCCGCGGCCTGAATTAAATACTGCTGGATTGTGCTGCTTAGTCCCTCGGTCTTTAAACTTTTCTCTATGCTTTCGATATTGCGAATGATTGTGCTTTCCATTGTACGAACTCCCTCAAGCTGTCGTTGAAGTTCTGCAATTCTTGAGGCGGATTCATCGCGTATCTGCCAGATCTCTTCACCGCTTGCCTCGTCATGAAAAAGTCTGTACCTCTTGCGCCAGATCTCCTGCTCTTCCCGGCGGATATCTATTTCGTCGTCAAGCATTGAGACCATATACCCCCAATAACTAACGCGGGCGGAGCGGGCCTGATAACTGGCTGAAGCGTTCGTCAGGATATTTACGTCAGCCGAACCAAGAGAGCTACGCGCTTTCATTAAAGAAGTATTCGCCGAGTCAAGAGCTTTCCTTGCGGTTTCAAGCTCTTCTGTAAGCTCGGTAATACGCTCTTGAATTTTTGACAGGTTAGCGTCAAGAATTTTCTGTGAGAAAGTTAATTTGCCTTGCATATCTTCGAGCCTTCGTCTTAGAACTCTTATAGTTGAAACATTTTTATCGAAAGCTGCTTTCAAATCCCGAATCTGTACGCGTGAAATAGCGATGTTGATTCTGGACTCTTCAAGATCAAGAACGTGAGTCCGGGGGGTGTCGAGTGCCTTGCCTCCTTCCTGGGCCTCCTTTAACTCCTTTTGAAGCTGCGCTGCTTCGGCAAGCTCAATCTTTAATTTATGAAGCCTAGACTGAATATAAAAAAGCTGAACGGCGAGACCGCGTGAGATTTTTAGAATTTCAAGGCGTGTAGCATAGCTTGAATTAATATCAGGGGACTCGATATCAGCAAGAGTTTCAAGATCAAATTGACCCGCTGTATGGAGATTGGCGGCCGACTGAAGTAAAGCCTCGTAAGCTGAGTATGCTATGCTTAATTCAGATAAAACTCTCAAGTGCTTTTCGCGCTGCTCTTCATTGTAGCCCCATGCGGCCATATCTTCCGACACGCTTTCGCTCAAGACTGCAAGTTCAGCGATACGGGTCTGAATATCCGTGCTTGTCAGTTTGATTTCAGCAAGTTCTTTTTCAATGCTTACTTGAAGCTTTGAAATATCCGCGCTGATTTCGTTTTGCATTCGTGTAATATAATTTGCGTCCATTTCTTGATTAGTTTCAGCGCCGAACGAACAGGCCGGGAAAATTATTATTAACAACGAAAAGATTATTAGCGCAATTTTTTTGAACATATAGACTCCTCCCAAGTCAAGATAAAAAATTTTTATTCGTTATGATTTTTAATTATAATGTTACTAAAATAAAAATTAAAATCAAAAAATTCTAAAGGAGCGATTAAAAAAAATGAATGATTTTTTCTGGCAGAACCCAACGGCCGTAATTTTTGGCAAGGATAAAGTGCAGGAGCTTGGCCCGCGGCTCAAGGCTGACGGAGTTAAAGGCGTGCTTCTTCTCTACGGAGGCAAGGGAACTTTCAAGAGCGGAGCTTATGCTCAAGCTACGGAAATGTTGAACAAGGCGGGCATACATTTTTCAGAAGTCAATGACATCAAGCCCAACCCTCATATTGACAAAGTCCGCGAGGGCGTTGCACGTATCAGAGCCGGCGGAATTGACGCTATTGTCCCTGTTGGAGGCGGGAGCGCGTTCGACTCAGCCAAAGCTATCGCGGCCGGAGCTTGTTACGCTGGAGATCCTTGGGACTTTTTCATAGGCAAGGCAAAAATAGAAAAGGCTTTGCCGATCTACGGGATCTTAACTGCTTCGGCT
>JAFSSV010000103.1 GCA_017450825.1 Synergistaceae bacterium | reverse complement strand
CCCCACCACCGCAAGCGGTTCCCCTCCCCCGAGGGAGGCTAAGATTCCTGCTACACAATGCCTCCCCTTGGGGAGGTGGTGAGTGAAGCGAACCGGAGGGGGTGGGTTTTAGGAAGCCCAACGCCGCTTAGCTGTCTTTTTGGGACGGGAATCCCCCCGCCGCAAGCAGCCCTCCCCCCTTAAAAGGGGGGCTTAGGGGTATTACTAACAAAAGCCTCCCCTTGGGGAGGTGGCCTGAAAGGCCGGAGGGGGTTGTTTAAAAAAAAGAGAAGGGGTTAAGTTAAAAAAATCCCAAAAACGCTATCAGCCCTCCCAATGAGATTTCTATGTCGGCAATATTGAAATTTAAATTCATAAGCCCGAACGGAAACGGTATCCAGTCAATCACATAGCCAAGAAAAATTCTTTCAAGCAAATTCGACAGCGCTCCGCCCAACATTATCGCCAAGCCGACGCGGGAAATTTTATCAAGCTTACCAAAAGTCATAAGGCAAAAAAGAAATATACATGACACGAGCGCAAGTATCATAGAAAAAACCGGCGAGCCTCCGAACAATCCGAAGGACACGCCGTAATTAAAAGAAAACTCTATGAAATCTCTAAGCAAAATTCTTGGCACATGTTCAAGCAATAAGCAAAAAATTATTATTAAGAACAAAGACATTTTTTAATCTCTTCGGCTACTCCGTCATGATCGCAGTCTAAAGTCACACGGTCGGCAATCTCTAAAACTTCCCGGCACGCGTTGCCCATAGCTACGCCAATTCCCGCGGCCTTAATCATGGTAACGTCGTTTAATCCGTCGCCGAAGGCCATAACGTTTTCAAGCTTGAGATTTAAATAATCAGCTAAAAATTTCAAGCCGTTGCCTTTGTGAGCTGTCGCGTCATTGATTTCAATATTGTTGGAGATCGAAGAGGTCGAAGAATTTTTAGGAAATACAACCGGAAGAGCTTTCAATAAATTTTCCCGCAGCTCTTTGTCGTTCGTATAGAATTGAATCTTTTGGACGCCCTGATTTTTTTCCGCAATCAATTCGCAAACGTCATCGACAGGAATTCTAAGATCTCTTACTATTTTTGATTGCCAAGGGCCGACCATGTACTCGCCTATGTGTTCATAAAAATTTTTATTCATGTAGCCTTGGCCGTTGATAACGCAGTCGCAGATAGAATTATCTATATCAGACAGCGCAAGCAGAGTCGCTATAGCCCTTGACGGAGGCATGTTGAAATTCGCAAGTGATTTTAAATTCTTCACGTCAAAGACTTCAGCACCGTTCAAAGTCACGGCGTAGCGAATGAATTTCAAGCTCTTCAAATTTTCCGGAATAGCCATCCAGAATCTTCCGGTTACCGGTACAATCTCTATTCCTTTTGAGTGAGCAAGCTCAAGGGCTTCGCGGGTTGCCGGTGTAATTTCTTTCCTGCTGTTGAATAAAGTTCCGTCGAGGTCAAAGGCGATTAATTTTATATCTGCCATACTTTCGCTCCTTCGTTGAGGCGCTGCTCAAAAAATTTCATTGTCCGTTCAAAGGGTTCGGGGCTTGTGAGATCTACTCCGGCCCTCCTTAAAATATTTAACGAGTAGTCGCTCCCGCCGCTCTTCAAGAAATTCAAATAGCTGTCGACCGCGCCTTCTTCATGATTCAAGATTGCCGAAGCGAACGCGTTGGCCGCCGTGAAGCCCGTAGAATATTTGTAGACGTAAAAGGCCGAATAAAAATGCGGAATGCGCGCCCATTCGACTTTTAATTCGGGGTCGATTGTCATTTCAGGGCCGTAGCATTCTGAATTTAATTTTTCCCATAACGCATTAAGCCAATCGGGAGTCAACACGCCGCCTTCCTCAGCGTAAGAATGAGTCTGTCGTTCAAAGTCTGCGAACATTGCCTGTCTGAAGAAAGTTGTTCGTACCATGGTGTAATAATAATCAAGCAGCCATTTTTTTTCTTCAGGGCCTTGGGCGTTGTTTAAAAGATATTCAAGCAGTAAAGCCTCGTTAGTAGTCGAAGCGACTTCGGCCAAAAGAATCGTATAGTCTGCGTAGACCTGCGGCTGATTCTTTCTTGAATAGAAGCTGTGAAGGCTGTGTCCCATTTCATGAACGAGCGTAAATAAATCGTGAAGTGTTCCGTCATAATTTAATAAGACATACGGATGAGTTCCGTAAGAGCCGCTTGAGTAAGCTCCTTTTCTTTTGCCTTTGTTCTCGTAAATATCAATCCAGCGCGAGTCGACTCCCCGCTGAAAATTTTCAAGATACTCATGACCTAACGGGGCCAGAGCTTTCAAAGCAATCGAAACGGCTTCGGAGAAAGTTATTTCGGTTTTAGGTTCGGCGGCTAAGGGGACGTTGAGATCATAAAAATGAAAGTTGTTAAGGCCGAGAATTTTTTTTCTCATAGCTACGAGCCTGTGCATTAACGGAGCTGAATAATTTTTGGCTGTATCGACAACGAGATTATAAACTTCTTCGGGGACGTTCTCGTTAAAGAGGGCCATATCTAGCGAGCTTTTATATTTTCTTGCGCGTGAGAAAAATATGTCGCCCTTGACCGAGCCGTCATATAACGCGCCTATAGAATTTTTATATTTCTCGTAAGTTCCGTGAATTCCAACGAAGGCATTTTTTCTTACGTCGCGGTTTGAGCTTCGGCTGAATCTGTACCAGCGTTCTTCGGTGAGTTCGGCGGGGTTGCCTTGTTCGTCAAGGATGTCGGGGAATTTTAAATCAGCGTCAGTCAAGAGCGTGAAGGCGTTTTCAGGAACGGAGGCAAGCTCACTTGCTTGAGCCAATAAAATTTCCTGTTCATGCGGCAAAATATGTTCGCGTTCGCGCAATAATTTTTTAAAAAAGAATTTGTATAGCGCGAGATCGTTTTCGTTTTTCAAGCAGTCGTTAATATATTCTTGGGGCAAGGCTAGGACTTCCGGTTCAAAGAAGGCTACGGCCTCAGAATATTTGACTAAAAGATTTTCGGCCAAGCCTGAAAGCTCCATAGGTTTAGCCTCGCGCAAGTCCTCATGGCTTTTTGAGCTTGCGTAGACGTAGAGTCTTTCAAGTTCAAACAAGACTGCTTCGTCTTCTTTTATGAAGGCCAAGAGATTTCCGGAGCCTTGGCCGAGTGTGCCGGAAAAATTTTTTAGTTCTTCGATTTTTATTTTAATTTTATTGAAGCTTTCCTGCCAAGCTTCGTAGGAATGATATATCGCTTCGAGATTCCATTTAAATTCATCGGGAATAGATTTTCTTTCGGGTACTTCGTTAGATTTGTTCATGAAAAAAATTCTCCTGTTGTAGTTATATTAAGCAAATTTTATTTTCTATAAACCCCCTCCGGCCCTTCAGGCCACCTCCCCAAGGCCCAGCTTTATTAGCAATACCCTAAAGCCCCCCTTTTAAGGGGGGAGGGCCGCTTGCGGCGGGGGGATTCTTCTTTAATAAAAACCGCTTGCGGTGGTGGGGGCTTTAAAGAGGGCCAGCTTGCTGTTCGCCATTGAGTTATAGTTTTTTAACTGTGCTTACTATAAAAAATTTAATTGTTCTTTAAGATTTTCGAGGCCGGAATTATTTTTTATTACGAGATCGCTTAATGAGATTTTTAAATCACTAGGCAATAAAAATTTTTCGCGGCGTTTGAGTTCGTCAATGCTCCAGCCTCTTTGTTCTTGGCAACGCCGGGCGCGTATTTCAAAATCTGCTGTGATATAAATAATTTTGAAAGGAAAGTTCAACCCCTCCGGCTTCCTTGCGCCCCCTGTTAAGGGGGAGAGGGCCAGCTCGCTGGCGAGGGGGTTATCTATAAAAAAATTTTTTTTAATCAACCCCTCCGGCTTGCTTGCGTTCGCCACTTCCCCTTTTTTTAAATTCAACCCCTCCGACCTCACTTCGTAGCCTTCGGCGTGCTTCGCGACCGGCCACCTCCCCTTACACAGGGGAGGCAAGAGTGTAAATGGAATAGAATGTATCGAAGGACTCTCTCGTCCCCCCTGTGTAAGGGGGGATAGAGCCTTCGGCGTGCTTCGCAACATCTTGCTGGCGAGGGGGTTGCTTTCAATCAGTGCTTCAAATATCAGCGGGACTTCCAAAATTATTTTTTCAAAATTTTCGGCTTGCCTTTTTAATTCAGATAAGACTAAAGGATGAATGAGGGCGTTGCAGAATTTATATTCGCCCTCGTCATTAAAAATTATTTTAGAGATTTCGGCCTTGATTATATTTCCGGAGGAGTCAAAAATTTTTTCGCCCCATCTTGAACGCGCTTGAGCTTTGACTGAATCATTTTGCCATAGGGAGGCCGTTATTAAATCAGCGTCAAGCAGTGGGCATGAAAATTTTTCAGCCAAAAGCTTTGACGCTGTAGATTTACCAGCTCCTATATCTCCTGTTACTACTATAGCCGCCATAGCCCCGCCTCGTGCTGTCTTGAGAATAATAAGAATAAACGTCGCGTTCTCTGCTTCGGTCGTCGATTTTTTTATATTGGTCTGGAATCTCGTAAAGAAATCTTGACCGGTCATGTTCAACAACGCCGCCGAAGAGCCGCCGTGAAGCTGCTGCGGTTAAATATAATCTTTCTTCGGCGCGAGTCATTCCGACATAACAGAGCCTTCGTTCTTCTTCGAGTTCGTCATCGTTTTCTTTTGAGCGTGAATGCGGGAAGATATCTTCTTCCATTCCGACTATAAAGACTACAGGGAACTCGAGTCCTTTTGAAGCGTGAAGGGTGAGAAGTCCGACTGCATTTTCCTGTTCGTCGCCGCTGGTGTCTGCGTCAGTAAACAGAGCTGCTTCGGCCAGAGCTTCTTTTAAATTTCCTTCGGGGACTACGGACTTTAATTCTTTTACGTTTTCGATTCTGTCGCGATAATTTTCGGGGTCATGGAGCTTGATAAATTCTTCGTAGTTCATATCGTGCAGGACATAATCGACGGCTTCTTTGATTCCTTCGTCGGCGAGTTCGAGAATTGCGCACATGTGAGTAGCGAATTTTTTTATAGCTTCGGCTACTTGGCCTTTGAAGGGCCAGGCACCTCCGGAGATAAGCGACCAAATTTTTTCGGAGCTTTCGTTGTTAAGATTAGCGAGCCAAGCTTCGAGGTCTGCGCGTTTTTTTGGGCCCATGCCTTTTATAGCGAAGTCGGCGACTCTTTCAAGAGCAGCAGAGTCGAACGGGTTAAGGGCAAGCCTCAAGATAGCCAGAACGTCCCGGACTTCCATACGGTCATAGAATGAAACGCCGCGGATAATTCTGTAAGGTATCTGTTCTTCAAGAAATTTCTGTTCGTAGACTCTGCTCATAGCGTTTTGCCTGTAAAGGATCGCGATGTCTTTATATTCATAAGCTCCGACCTTCAAGAGCCTTTCAATTTCTTGTACTATAAAATCGGACTCCTGAAAATCATTTCTGGCTAAGAACGTATAAATTTTTTCGCCCATGCCGCGGGCTGTGTGTAAATTTTTCTTGAGCCTGTTTGAATTATTACGTATAAGGGCGTTGGAGGCGGCGAGAATATTTCCGGTTGACCTGTAATTTTCATCAAGCACTATAGTTTTAGCGCCGGCGAAATCTTTTTCAAAGTTCAAGATCATTCCGATTTCAGCGCCGCGCCAGCCGTATATAGACTGATCTGGATCGCCTACGACGTTTATAATCGTGTCCTTGCCTACGAGATAGCGTAATAATAAATATTGCGGTCTGTTTACGTCCTGATACTCATCGACTAAGAGCCATTTAATTTGTTCCTGTTCGTTGAGTCTTAATTCTGTTTTGCGTTTGAGAATTTCCAGCGGAAGGATCATAAGGTCGTCAAAGTCAACGGCGTTTAAATTTCTCAAACGCTTGCGGTATTCTTTAGCTAGTTTGTAAAAATTTTCGTCTTCTATCAGTGACGCATTCAGCGAAGGACTCCAGTTCATGTAGTCCCGTGAGATTATTTCCATAGCTTGAGCTTGTGAAGTTTCTTTTTCGGAGAATTTCATTTCTTTCATTAATTGTTTTAGGAGTGTCAAGCTGTCGCTGCGGCTGAAGACAGTGAAGCCTTCTTTGAGTCCTGTTATTTCTGAAGCGGCGTTAATATGTCTGAATAAAAATCTAAGCCCGTAAGAATGAAAAGTCCCGGCTTGAATTTTTGACGAGGCCGGGCCTGTTACGAGATTTTTTATTCTGGATTTCATTTCGCCTGCGGCTTTATTAGTAAAAGTGACGGCTAAAATATTTTGAGGTTGGGCGATATTTTCTTCGACGAGCCAGGCGATTTTATGAGTCAATACACGAGTTTTTCCGCTGCCTGCGCCGGCGAGTACGAGCAGCGGCCCATCAACATAAGTAACTGCTTCCTGCTGTCGCTGTGACAGATTACGCAGTATATTTTTTTCTTCATTCATTTTTAAAATTCTTATAATTTTATTTTTAAATTTTTTATTAATTGCCTTCGACTTCGAGAACTTCGATAGCGAATTCCATGCCTGAAATTAATTTAAGATCCGAACTTTCGCAAGAAGGGCACAGCGCCTTAAAAGGATCTGGAAGGGCGCCTGTCCTTCCGCATGACTTACACTGAAAGACAGCGGGAATTATCATAACGGACATAGCAGCGCCCTCGGCCGGAGTATTTTTTGAAATTGCGGCGAAAATGACGGTCATTAATTCCGGATTAAGCCGCCTCATTTCGCCGACTTTGACGAGAATTTTGCGCACCCTGCGCCAGCCTCCTTTTTTGCACAAGGCCAGCACCGTTCGATTAATTGAGTCTGTGAGCAAAAATTCAAACATTAGCGCAAGATTTTTATTTTTTCGTGTAGAGGAACGGGCCAGCGGACTCGAAGCCTATTTGCTGATAGCCGAAGATCTGTTCGGTTGAGCCTACTAAGAAATAGCCGCCGGGAGCAAGAGCGTTAAAGAATTTTTGATAGAGCTTTGCCTTTGTTTCAGCCGTGAAATAAATAACGACATTGCGGCAAAGGATAATATCAAAGCCTGCTCCGAAATTGTCTTCGATCATGTTCATGCGTTTAAAAGAAACGCGGCGCTTGATCTCCGGGTTTACGTCATACGTAGCTCCGCCGTCTTTGGTCGTGAAGTATTTTGCGAGATATTCCTTGGGGGCGTTAAGGAGCTGTGTCTTTCTGTAATTAGCTTTCTGGGCGATTGAGATAGCGCCCTGATCAACGTCAACGGCCAAGACGGGATTCATAGTATCGAGTCCGCATACAGCAGAAAGGATAGCCAGGGAATAAGGCTCTTCGCCCGTAGCACAGCCGGCGCTCCAGAGCTTTAATCTTTTTGAGCCGCGCTTCTGGATTAACTCCGGGATTAATTTATCGCGGAGCTTCCACCATTGGGAGTCGTTCCTGAAGAATTCCGACACGTTAATCGTAAGATGATCGAGAAATTCTCTTAATTTCTTTTCGTCTTTGTTGATCATGTCAAAATAATCGTCATAAGTTTTGCAGCCCCAGCGCTTCATTAATTCATGAGTTCTGCGGTGGATCTGTTCCTTGTACGAGTTCAGGTCGATGCCTATGAGCTTTTTGAGCTTCATTTTAAACGTTGTGTAACCGGGTGAATTGTACTGACTGATTTCGTCCATAAGATTAATACCTCCTGTTTTTTTGATTAATAAATTAATGACGCTGAAAATTTTTGCAGCATCATTAATTATTTTTGATTTTTACAGAGCTTTAACAACTTCAATCGGAAGGCCGGAAGCCAAAGAAATTTTTTCGTCGTCAAGAAAACCGAGGAGCTTTAAATTTCTAGCAAGTTTTTCTTGCCCTATTTCTTCCCCTCTTGCAAGCCCTATTTCGATTCCTTCTTCTCGGCCTTCTTCACGGCCTCTTACGAGTCCTATTCCGATTCCTTCTTCTCGTCCTTCTTCTCGGCCTTCTTCACGGCCTTCTTCGTGATAAGCACGCATATTCTTTTGATAATCTTCCCTTGCTGTCTCATCAAAAAGATAACGCCGCCATAGCGTTCGATCCTGCCGGAACTTTTGCTCGCGTTCCAGAAAATCGGCTACAGTAGTATCTTCTTTTGCAAGTTCCTGTATCATGTTCTCGCCTCCAATGCTCCCAAAATAAAATAAAAGCCGCTCAAGTTTTGTCGAAGGCTTTGTCTTGAATGTACGCCACTGTTGACGCAGCACAGGCAATTCAAGAATATGAAATTCTACGCAGTCAAAAAAAGCTTCATGTGTCGCTATGTCCTGGACTTTATGAATCGTATGCCATTCCCGCTGCTCGTTCGCCTGTTTAAGTAAATTAAAATCGAAAAGCCCTATAAAAATTACAGGCTCAAAATCTTCATATTTCAAGCCTCTTTGCGATTGCCATAAAAAATCATTACAAACGTAATAAAAGCTGCGCTTCAAAAAAAATTTGTCCGAAGCAACTTGAACTTCAATATGAAATATACGTCCGTCCAATGCCCGCAAGAATACATCAAAGCGCGGCACCTTATCCCCTTCATGTAAGGGGATCCCCTCACGATCAATAAATTCTATTCCTGTGATTTCACTTACGGGCTTAATGCTTAAATGAGCAAGCACAGAATTTAAAAATTCTATCGTGAGATACTTCCATTCTTCTGAAGCTAAAACATATTTAAAATAAGTGTCGTTCAGCCTGTTAAAATTCTCGCTAATCTTCGAGGACTTCTTTCTCTTTGACTTTATAGATCTCGTCGATTTTCTTTATGTACTTGTCCGTAATGTCCTGAACGTCCTTGGTAAATTTCTTGAGGTCGTCTTCAGTGATTTCGGAGGCTTTCTCCTGCTTCTTCAAGTCTTCGATAGCGTCACGCCTATAATTTCTGATTACGACTTTTGACTCTTCAGCCTTCTTAGCTAAAACTTTTGTAAGCTCCACGCGGCGCTGCTTAGTGAGTTCGGGCAAGGTCATTCGCAGGACAGTTCCGTCACTCTGAGGAGTCATTCCGACATTGGCGGCCAATATAGCCTTCTCGATTGCCTTGAGGCTCGCTTTGTCGAACGGTGCAACTTGAAGCGAACGGCTCTCAGGTACTGTTACGTTTGCTAATTGCTTTATCGGCGTTGGCGTTCCGTAGTAATCGACTTTAATATCGCTGACTAGTCCCGGGTGAGCGCGGCCTGTCCTGATTGAAAGGTATTCGCTTTGCAAGAAAGCTATAGCCTTGTCCATGTTCTCCTTGAGTTCTGCAAGTTCATCTTTCGGCATTATGAGTGATCCTCCTTCTTAAAACTTTAAAAAACTTAAAAGGCAATGTGTAAAAAAATTTTATTCTTTTCTAATGAAAGGTCTTCAAAGCATAAAGCTAACGTACATTATACAGTACAGCTTGAAATCAATTATAGATTAACAAGAGTTCCGGTTGTGTTGCCTTCGATAATATTTTTTGCCCAGTCTTTCTCGTGAACGCTCAAGACCCACACGGGAATTTTACTTTCGCGGCAAATCGCAAAGGCCGCCGTGTCCATGACCTTGAGATTTAATTCAATAGCCTGATCATAAGTAAGAGTCGGGAAATGTTTTGCTGTGTCCGGAAATTTCTCAGGGTCTTTATCGAAAATTCCGTTTACTTTCGTAGCTTTGACTACGCAATCTAGATCAAGTTCAGCGGCCCGCAGCGCCGCCGCCGTATCTGTTGAAAAGAACGGGTGTCCTGTGCCGGCCGCAAATAAAACAACATGACCGGAGCTTAATAAATCTCTTGCCTTCTCACGCGTATATAATTCAGCGATAGGCGTACAGTTTACGGCTGAAAGAACTTGCGCGGGGACGTTAAGCTTTTCCAGTACGGTTTTAACTGCTAAGGCATTCATTACAGTTCCAAGCATTCCTATAGAGTCCAAGCTCACGCGGTCAAGGCCAAGCTCAAGGGCATCGCGCCCCCGGAGCATGTTGCCGCCGCCTATTACAAGTGAAAGCTGAATGCCTGAATTTTTTATGAGCGCCAAGTTTTCGGCAAAATTTTTTATGGTCTTGAAGTCAAGGCTAATATGATTTTCACCGGCCAGAACTTCGCCTGAAAGTTTCAATAAGATTTTTTTAAATTTTGGCATGATTATATAAAAACACCCCAGCGGAAGATCTTTCACACTGGGGATAAATTATTCTTTCTAAAAAATTTTTTTATTCGCCTATTGCGAATCTTTCAAAGCGCTTCACGCAGATTTTAGCGCCGAGCTTCTTACCTGTTTCGGCTACGAGGTCTTTGACTTTCTTGTCGGTGTCGCGGATATATTCCTGTTCAAGAAGGCAGGTGTTCTCGAAGTACTTTCTCATTTTGCCCGGGAGAATCTTTTCGATTTTGTCGGCGGGTTTGCCTTCGTCAAGGAGCTGCTGACGGTAGACGGCCTTTTCGCGTTCGATAACATCTTCGGGCGCGTCTTCGGCGACTAAATATAACGGATTGGCCGCGGCTATCTGCATACAAATTTCGTGACCGAGTTCAGCGAATTCCGGAGCGTCGCAGGCTGAATTATTATCCGCGTCAAGTTCAACAAGCGCGCCTACTTTGTAATTGCTGTGAATATAGCAGAAGGCACGGCCGTTAGCCGCGTCGAATCTTGCGAAGCGTTTCAAGACAATATTTTCGCCGAGCTTGGCTATTACGGCGGTCACTAAGTCGTTGATAGTGCTTCCGGACTCGTGGGCGCTTTCAAGCAAAGCCGCAGGAGTCTCAAAGGACTTGCTGAAGAGATGAGCTGTAATTTTATTTCCGAGGTCGTTGAACTCGTCAGTCTTGGCGACAAAATCTGTTTCGCTGTTGAGTTCGATCATAACGCCGCGTTTTCCGTCTTGGCTTACGATGTGGAAGATTCTTCCGTCGCTTGCTGTGCGTTCGGCTTTCTTAGCGGCCTTGGCGAGTCCCTTCTCGCGAAGGTAATCTATAGCTTTCTCCATATCGCCGCCGGTTTCGGCAAGGGCTTTTTTGCAGTCCATCATGCCGGAGCCGGTGCGTTCGCGTAATTCTTTAACTTTTGCTGCTGTAATTTCGGGCATTGCTGATTATTCCTCCATGTTCTCGTCGTCGATATTGCCTTCGTAGCTTTCGTAGAGTCTTTCTTTAGTAGCGATTAATTCGTCAGCGCTGATTGAGTCGGGGCCGCTCAAATCCTGAACAGGAATGATTGACGCTCCGTCGCCCGGCCGGCCTTCGATTACGGCGTTAGCCCTTAAGCCCGTAATGAGTCTGATAGCTCTGATTGCGTCGTCGTTGCCGGGGATAGGATAGTCGATCATTTCGGGGTCGCAGTTAGTATCTACGATAGATACGACAGGAATATGAAGCTTCTTAGCTTCGGCGATTGCGTTTTCTTCGCGGCGCGGGTCGATTAAGAATATCGCGTCGGGTACAGAAGTCATTGTAGCGATTCCGCCGAGATATTTTTCGAGCTTGAGCTGCTCTTTTTTAATCATTGCGGCTTCTTTCTTTGTGTACTCTTCCCATCGGCCTTCCTCGTCGTACTTTCTAAGTTCAAGCATACGGGAAATTCTGCGTCTGATTGTCGGGAAGTTAGTCATAAGTCCGCCGAGCCAGCGCTGATTAATATAATGCTGTCCGCAGCGTGTTGCCTCGTCGCGGATAGTTTCCTGCGCCTGACGCTTTGTTCCAACGAAGAGAACGTGTCCGCCGGCCGCAGCTGTTTCACGAATGAACTCGTAAGCGCGATCGAGTCCCCTTACTGTCTTCTGAAGGTCAATGATGTAAACGCCGTTGCGTTCGGTGAAGATATAAGGCTTCATTTTGGGATTCCAGCGGCGGGTCTGATGTCCGAAGTGTACGCCGCACTCAAGTAACTGCTTCATACTTGCTACTGCCATGAAAAATTCTTACCTCCTAAAGGTTTTTAATTAAAAATCCTCCGCCCGTAAACTGCAATTTCTTTACAGCACCTTTAGTTCAACGAGCGTGCGAATTTTTTTGCTTGCCTAGTATAACATGAAAAGCCTATATTAATTTTTTAAGTAACTTCCTCTAAAAATAACCCCCTCGCCGCAAGCTGGCCCTCTTTTGAAAGCACCCCCCACCACCGCAAGCTGTCCTTTGTTAAAAGCAACCCCCCTGTCAACAAGTTGACATCCCCCCTTTCAGGGGGGACGAGAGAGTTTTTCAGCATAACTTTATTCCCTTTACACCTTGCCTCCCCTGAAAGGGGAGGTGCCGAATGAAATGAGGCGGAGGGGTTGAATTGAAAATAAAAGGGGAGATGCTGAACGAAGTGAGGTCGGAGGGGTTGCTGTTAAAAAAGAAGATGCCGAAGTGAACCGGAGGGGGGTGTAGTTTAAAAAGGAAGGTGCCGGGAGGAGGTCGGATGGGTTGGATAGAAAATAAATTGTGTTCACTATATAATGTAAAAAATTAAAATGAAAGAAAGATATATTTGAAATGTCTTACGCTGTACTTATCAATTTAAAAATCGAAGACGATTCCGAACAACGTTATAACGAAATAGGAAATTTTTTGAGAAGTAACGGCTTTGTCCATCAGCAGGGGAGCCTTTACTTTGGGGACGAAACAATCGACGCTGTACGCTGTGTCTTAATGATCCAAAAACTTTCAAGGAAGCTCACGTGGCTTTCACAATGCGTGACAGATATACGAATGCTGCGTATAGAAGAAAATAATAACTTAATGCCCGCGCTTGAAGTTTAGAAAGAATACAAAAAAGCCTCCCGTTTTTTTCAGGAGGCTTTAAAAATATCTTTTTTTAAATCGCTGCTTCTGCGATTAAGATTTCTTCGGTTGAAGATTCTTTTTCGGCGGCTGGCTCGTCCTTCCAGATTATCGCGATACCCAAGGCCGTAAGCCCAAGAGCGACAAACGGGTTAAGCCAGTTCATAAAGCAATAAGGCAAATAGTCAAGCGTTGCTACTCCCAAGACAGAACTAACATAAACGCCGCAGGTGTTCCATGGAACTAATACTGAAGTCATTGTGCCGCTGTCTTCAAGCGAACGCGATAACATGACAGGCGCAAGCTTTTTTCCATTGGGCCAGACTCTTTCGTCGAAGGCACGTTTAAACATTCGACCCGGAACTATGATTGAAAGATACTGCTCGCTTAAAAAGACATTGCCCATAAACGCCGCCGCCAGTACGGACGCTATCAAACCCGTAACGGATTTCACATGACGCATTAAAGCATTAAGAATTACATCAAGAAAGCCGCATACTTCCATGATGCCGCCAAGCGATAACGCTACGACTATCAAGCATACTGTTTCTAACATGGAAGTCATTCCGCCGCGCGTGAATAACTGCGTCAAGAGTCCTCCGACCTGTGAGAAAACTTCCGGCGTAATGCTGCTGATACCAAGCGAAAGATTCTTAGAGATTTCTGCAAGTGCTTCGGGGCTTGTGACTTCGGCGAACTTTCCTAAAGTTTCAGGGACGTAGCCGGAGAATAAAACTTCCATTGCTTCATGAGCCGTTGAGCCTCTTACTACAGAAAGAATTAAACTTGCCGTGACTCCCGCAACTATTCCCGGTATCGCCGGAATTTTCATAGCCGCCATAACTAAAATTATCATAGGCGGAATAAAAGCCCATAAAGAAATATTAAATTCTATTTTCATCATGGACTGAATCAAAGCTATTCGCCCGCCGTCCGATCCTTGGGCCGTGTTGCCCATAACAAAAGCTATTATTGCCGTGATTATTAGAGTCGGGACTGTCGTCCACATCATAGCGCGGACGTGTTCAAACAGTTCGCTCCCTGCTACGGCCGGAGCAAGGTTGGTTGTGTCTGAAAGCGGTGAGATCTTGTCGCCAAAGTAAGCCCCAGAAATTATAAAGCCCGCCGCTATTGGCAGCGGAAGGCCAAGCCCTGCGCTTATTCCTATTAAGGCAACGCCTACTGTTGAACTTGTCGTCCAGCAGCAGCCCGTAGCAAGCGCAACAACTACGCTGATTAATAACGAGGCAAGATAAAAATATCGCGGCGACATTATCTCAAGCCCGTAATAAATCATAGTAGCGACTACTCCGCTCTGAATCCACGAGCCTACAAGACAGCCGACAAGAATTAAAATTATTATTGCTTGAATTGAAACTTGAATAGCTCCCGCCATTCCCTTTTCAAGATCGCCCCAGTTGAGTTTTAAATAAAAGACCCCAACCAATGCCGCAAAGATCGTAGCGAAAAGCAAAGGCACCTGCGCCGGAAGACCTAAACCAAAATGAGCCCCCGAAGAAAGTTCAACATCAACTACTCCGAAAGTTACGATTAAAGCGCTAATGCAGAGAACAAAAATCGAAAGTAAAAGACCGGGTCGTCTGCACAATACAACATTCCTCCCTTAAAAATTAAATAAAAAATCGCGCAAATTCTAAAACATTTTCGCTTAATTTCAAGCCCTTTTCTAAGCAACCCCTCCGCCTTCGCTTTGTTCAGGCACCTCCCCTTAGACAGGGGAGGCAAGATTTTTTAAAAAGGAACTACTTATAAATCGTGTTATCATATACGGCAAAAAATTTTTTGAAAGGAGAAAATTCTCTATGGCATATTTTTACCACGAACCTTCGCACACTTTCTCCGAGTACCTGCTAATTCCTACGTACTCTTCAGAAAATTGCGTGCCCTCAAACGTATCGTTAAGGACTCCGCTCTGCAAATTCAAACGAGGCGAGGAGGCTCCAATCTCAATTAATATTCCTTTGATTTCTGCTTGTATGCAGTCGGTTTCAAATGACACAATGGCGATAGCTCTAGCCCGTGAGGGAGGACTGGCTTTTATTTTTTGCTCACAGCCAATCGAAAAGCAGGCCGAAATGGTCGCAAGGGTCAAAAAATATAAAGCCGGCTTCGTGGCAAATGACTCTTCAATCGGCCCCGAACAAACTTTGAAAGATATTCTAGCTCTAAAAGAACAGACAGGTCACACAACAGTAGCAGTTACTCATGACGGAAGCCTTACCGGAAAATTATTAGGCATTGTTACAAGCCGCGACTATAGAGTCAGCCGTACAGCCCTAGACGAAAAAGTTAAAGACTTCATGACCCCTATAGACAAAGTAATTCTAGCTAACGACGGCTTGAGTTTGAGCGAAGCTAACGACATTATATGGGATCATAAATTAAATTCCCTTCCTATTATTGACAACGACGGCAACATGGTCGCGTTCGTCTTCAGAAAAGATTACGACACTCACAAAGAAAATCCCTTAGAACTTCTTGACGATCAAAAACGTTACATGACAGGCGCAGGAATTAATACCCGCGACTATGAAGAAAGAGTCCCGGCCTTAGTTGATGCCGGAGCAGATGTCCTTTGTATAGACTCTTCCGAAGGCTTCACCGAATGGCAAAGAAGGACTCTCGCATGGATCAGAAAAAATTACGGCGACTCCGTCAAAGTAGGAGGAGGAAATATAGTTGACGCTGAAGGCTTCCGATTTTTAGCAGAAGCAGGAGCGGATTTTGTAAAAATTGGAATCGGCGGCGGTTCGATCTGCATAACCCGCGAGGCCAAGGGCATAGGGCGCGGACAGGCTACGGCAGTTATAGAAGTTGCCAAGGCACGGGACGAATATTTCAAAGAAACAGGAATTTATATTCCGATCTGTTCGGACGGCGGAATCGTTATGGACTATCATATAACTTTGGCGCTTGCTATGGGCGCGGATTTTTGCATGTTGGGCCGTTACTTTGCGCGATTTGACGAGAGCCCGACTAACAGAGTCTTAATCAACGGAAATTATGTT
>JAFSSV010000102.1 GCA_017450825.1 Synergistaceae bacterium | reverse complement strand
TGAAAAGCAACCCCCCTGTCAGCAAGCTGACATCCCCCCTTTCAGGGGGGACGAGAGAGTTCTTCGACATCTTCTATTTCTTTTACACCTTGCCTCCCCTGAAAGGGGAGGTGGCCGACCGAAGGGAGGTCGGAGGGGTTGTTTGTTAAAAGTAAGGGGAGGTGGCCGGTCGCGTAGCACGCCGAAGGCTCCGAAGGGAGGTCGGAGGGGTTGCGGTTAGAAGAAGGTCGGAGGGGGTTGTAATAAAAAGGAGTTTAAAAAATACCAAGCACATGAAAGGAGCAAAAAATCTTGAGCGTAAATTTTCAGACCGTCTTGAATTTTATTAAGGCAAGGGACAATAACGCCCTTGTAAAAATAAAATCTCAAGACGATTTTTCTATTGAGATTCTTGACGTGATTTCCGACAGCCGTGACGTAATGCCCGGGACTCTGTTTGCCTGCATAGCCGGCGAAAAATCCGACGGGCATAAATTTTTTAAGCAAGCCCAAGAGAAAGGAGCCGTAGCTTTTTTATGTGAGCGTGAACTTGATACGGAGCTTCCTCAAATTATTGTAGGACGCGTTCGCGATTTTCTAGGGGAAGTTGCCTCATTGGTCTACGAAAATCCTTCGGAGAAATTATTAATGGTCGGGGTCACCGGAACAAACGGCAAAACTACGACAACTTATATAACACGAAGTATCTTGCAGGCCGCCGGGCTTCGCGTCGGACTGCTCGGAACTATAATTGAAAGCGACGGAATAAACGAGAAAGAAGCCGACCGAACTACCCCGGAGAGCTGCATAATCCAGCGCCAGCTTTACAACATGTTAAAAAATAATTGCGGCGCTTGCGTCATGGAAACTTCGTCACACGGTCTTTATTTTGGAAGAATGAAAGGAGCTTCGTATGACGTTCCGGTCTTTACGAATTTATATCCAGAGCATTTAGATTTTCACGTCACACTGGAAAATTATTTTGCCGCGAAGAAATTATTATTTGAAAATTTCACGAAAAAAAATTTCAAGGGCGCGGCAAATTTTGACTCGCCTTACGGAAAAAGACTGCTCGAAGAGTTCCCGGACAATTTAACGGGCTTCGGGCTTGAAGAAGGAGCAGAGTCGAGAGTCGTTAATTCTCTTACGAATTTAAACGGGACTGAAATTGAAATCCATGCGAAAAATTTTTCGCCGCTGAAAATTCATTCGCCCCTTGTCGGAGATTTTAATATAATGAATACTCTTTGCGCGGTCACGGCACTTCGAGGACGGGTAGACGACGGCGCAATCATTGAAGGCGTTGCGAAAGTTCCGCAAGTTCCCGGACGGCTTGAACGGATTGACTTACCGAACGGGGCCTGCTGCTTTGTAGATTTCGCTCATACTCCTTCGGCCTTGAAAAGCGTCTTGAGCGTGATAAGAAAACTTTCGGGCAATGAGAAAAAAATTATTTCTCTTTTTGGTCACGGCGGAGGTCGTTACGAACAGAACAGGCCGGAACTTGCGAAGGCTGCTTCGGAGTTTGCTGACGAGATAATAATTACTTCAGACAATGCACGCGACGAAGACCCGTTTAAAATTGCAAACGAGATTGCCGCAGGTGCAGCGATACCTCACAGAATAATTATCGACCGCCCCGAGGCCGTGAGCTTTGCTCTGAAAAATTTAAAGGCCGGAGATGTTTTAGTTATAACCGGCAAAGGCCCGGAAAGATTTATAACGATTAAAGACAAAAAGATTCCTTTCAACGATGCTGAAGCAGTAAAAAATTTCAGGAGTGATAATTAACATGAACATGACTTTAAAAAATTTATTCGCGCTGATTGATAAGGAAATCCCCGAAGAAATTTCTTCGATGGAATTTCCTTCACACCTTGCGACAGACAGCCGGGATGTTAAGCCGGGCGATGCCTTTGTAGCGCTTGAAGGCGAGAAGACGGACGGACATAAATTTATTCCGCAGGCAATCTCAAACGGTGCTGCTCTGATAATTGCCAAGGCCGGCAAAGAAATAAAAGCTTCTGTGCCTGTTATTGAGCTTGAAGAACCGGAAAGAGATCTTGCGCTCTTGGCCGCGAAAAAGTTACGCGCTCATCAAGTCAACGAGGTAATAGCTATCACGGGGAGCGTAGGGAAGACTACAACGCGTTCGGCTTTGCAGCTTGTGCTTGGAAAAAAATTTAAGCTTCATGCGCCCGAACGGAGCTTTAATACTTTGATAGGCTGTACGGCTACTATAATGGCTATGCCGCTTGAAACAGAAATTTTAATTTTAGAGTTCGGAGCGAACAAGCCCGGGGAGATCAGCGAGCTTAGAGATTATTTCCCGCCTACCATGGCTATATTAACTGCTGTAGCTCCTGTACATCTTGAAGGCTTTAAAGATATTGAAGGGGTCTTGCGCGAGAAGCTTGAGATTATCAACTCGCCTGTAATAACGAGCATAGTTTATAACAACGACAACGAGTATTTAAACGAAGCCTTTAAATATGTAGTGAAGTCCATGGGCGTTGGAGAAAACAAGGACGCGGATTTTGTTATCAGTCATGACACTTCGACGTACAGGCTTCCAGAGTTGTCGTTCGTTCTTGCTCATCGTCCTACACAGGAAATCGCGCGAATAACTGCGAAGATTTGGGGCCGTCATAACGCTCTGCCTCTTGCTCTTGCGGCGGCGACGGGTCATGAGCTTGGAATGAGTCTTCAGGAATGTGCAGACGCTCTTGGAGATTTTCATGCTTTGCCGGGAAGAGGAAGGATAATTATTTTTGATGAGAGTCATTTCTTAGTTGATGACTCATACAATGCCAACCCGGCCTCAATGAGTGCATCGCTTGAAACTTTTGACAGCGTTAAAATTTCCGGCAAGATTGCAATACTTGGAGAAATGCGCGAGCTAGGAGAAGACTCTGTTAAATATCATGCGGAACTTGAGGCTTTGCTTGAAGATCTTGAGCATGTAATTTTTGTTGGGGGTCTTTGGCGAGAAGCGATACCCGGCAAGGCGAATTATATTTTTGCGGACACGTGGGAGGAAGCGCTGGCCGAAGCTGAAAAAATTATTGAGCTTGGCCAGGACTCATGGCATGGAATTTTAGTGAAGGGTTCGCATAGCATTGGCCTTGAGAATGTTGTTAAGGCTCTTGAAGAGAAACTGTCATGAAAAATTTTTATCTAGGAATAATTTTTTTTGCGCTGTCGTTAGTTCTTCAATATTTTTGGATCAAGCTTCAGCGTAAGATTCATTTAACACAGCAGCAAAAATGGTACGGAGTTAATATAGATGTAGAGATAAAAGCCGCTACGCCCTCAATGGGCGGAGTGGTTTTTCTTGTAATGGGACTGCTTGCGCTAGGGATAAATTTTTCGCTTGAGAATTTTATTTTCTGGAGCTTGCCGATTTGCAGCGGTCTTGTTGGTTTTATGGATGACTGGCTGAAGTTTACGTCGCATACGAGTGAAGGCTTCAAGAGTCTTTCAAAGTTAAAAGTTCAGTTAATAATCTGTGCCTTATGGGTGCTAATAATTTTCTTGGATAACAGGCTTGGATTATGGCCGGGAATTTTTGACTCGTGGTGGTTGTTGACAATGCCGTTAATTTTTTTAATGACGGCGGGGACTATCAACGCCGTGAATATTACGGACGGTCTTGACGGTTTAGCGGCCGGAAGTTTTTTAATTTCGCTTGGAGTTTTAGTAATTCTTATTCCGTTGAATGAATTTAATTCAGAAATTCTCACTGAGTTATTTTTTATGACGGCGGGATTTTTATTTTTTAATTTTCGTCCGGCCAAGACATTCATGGGGGACACGGGTTCTCATTTTTTAGGCGGGGCATTAGCTGCGCTTTGTGTAATGAATGGAAAGGCACTTGCGATAATTCCGGCGGGATTTATTTTTATAATTGAGATGTTGTCTTCAGCAATTCAGATTTTCACGATACGCAAATTAAATAAAAGAGTTTTCTTAATGGCGCCTTTACATCATCATTTTCAGAAGAAGGGGCTTGACGAGTCGCAAGTGACGTTAAATTTCTGGCTTGCTCATGCTATAGGGGCTGTGCTGCTGGCGTTGTTGCTGAAGAGTTTTAGCTGAAAAATAATACCCCCTTCGCCACTTCGTAGCCCTTGGGGAGGGCAACCCCCCTGTCAACAAGCTGACTGGCCCTTGTGAAAAGTAACCCCCCTGTCAGCAAGCTGACATCCCCCCTTTCAGGGGGGACGAGAG
>JAFSSV010000101.1 GCA_017450825.1 Synergistaceae bacterium | reverse complement strand
TTCAAAACAAGCTTAGATTTTTTATCGCGCCAGATTCTTCGCAATGACGCGGGCAATCTTGAAACAATTTCACGATCATTCAGATAATATTCAAGCTCGGCCTCGTAATTATTATTTTTAGGCCAGCGTTCAAGAATCCAGTGAGCAAGACTCCCTAACGAAGCTCCGCCCGAAAAATCTTCGTAAGGATCTTCAAGCTCTTCAAATTTTTCGGGGCGAGCCTCCCATTTAAGCTCAAACCCTTGACGATAACGCCGCCTCCACGCGAACGGGCACCACTCAAACAGAGAAAACGAGCTTGCTGAAATTTGCCTTAAAGAATTCTTGGCTTGAATAATTTTCAAGGGCTGCAAGATTTTTTTATCGTCGTCATACTCGGCCTGTTCAACGAGTGAAGAATCAAGACCCTCGGCGCTGTAAATTTCTACGCTGCTCAAGTCCGCATTGTCTGCTAAAAATTTTGTCCACGTTCCCTCATGCGGTTCGGACTCAATTACGCCGCAGAAAATTAAACTGTCTTGAGCGCGGGTTGCGGCAACGTAAAATAATCTTTCTTCCTCTTCCATGTCGCCCTGTTCGGCCAAGAGTCTTTCCCAGTCGAAGCCTTTTAATTTTTCTTCAGAGTCCGACTCCGAAATTATTTCATCAGGCAAAGCCGAAAAGACAGCGCCGAGATTTTTTGACGCTCTTAACGATCCTGCTTCGCCTTTTTTTCTTAAACGGGTTTCAAAGATAACAGTAACGGGATATTCGAGTCCTTTAGCTGAATGAACTACGCCTAATTTGACTGCGTTCTCGTTCTCGTCATGCCACGCGGATTCTTCAAAATTTATTTTGTCATGAATTGCCCGGGTTAACCATTCAGCACATGAATTAAGACTCGCTGTGCCGGACTTCTGAAAGTCGCGGGCAATCGAAAGGGCGAGCCTTAAATTTCTAAGCACTCTTAATTTATCATGATCCCTGTAACATGAAAGCCAGCCGCGATTTTTATCAAGCAAAGAAATCAAACCCGCGGCCTCTTCGTTTTCTCCAACGACAGAAAGATATTCGAGCCTTGAATAAGCTTCGGGCAAGCTGGCCTTAATAATTTCAATAGGACGATTATTTTTGTTGACGGCTTCGAGGCATTTAAGCGCGTCCTCTTCTTTGACACCTGAGAAGGGCGACAATAGCCAGCCCATGACAGAAAAATCATCGTGAAAATCTGCGGCGGCCCTCAACATGCAGACTATGTCGCCGATCTCGCCGCGGGCAAAGAAATCATAGCTTCTATCTTGAATAGTTTTGATATTAAATTTTTGGAAGGCTTCTTCAAGTACAGAGTAATTGCTCATGCGTGAGCGCGATAAAACTGCAAAGTCTGAAAATCTTACGGGCCTGATAATTTTTTCGGCCTTGTCCCAAATCGTCCGGCCTTCTTTAACCCAAGTATAAACATGAAAGGCTAAGGCTTCGGCTAAATTTTTTTTAGCATCGGCCAAGCTGATTTTTTCTTTGGGGGCGATTATGACTTTGAACACCGGCATAGTTCCCGAGTCCCTTGTGCCGTCATTGGGAGCAGCGTTGACTTTTTCATATACAAGTCCCTTCATTGAGGCGGATTTGCCAAGACCGTTGGCCCAAAGAGTTTTAAAAATTTTATTGATTTGATCTAAGAGGGGCTTTCTTGTTCTGAAGCTCACGTCTAAATTGACTCTGGTGTCGGCATGTTTAATAGTTTGAGCGAAGAGCGCGGGATCAGCATAACGGAATTTATAAATTGACTGCTTGGGATCTCCAACAGCGAATAAATTTGCATCGCCGGAAGTCTTTGCAAGGGTCTGAATCATTTCAAACTGTAAAGGGTCTGTGTCCTGGAACTCGTCAACGAGGACGTGATTAAAAATTCTTTTGACTGAATTATTATCAATCGCCCGCCGCGCATGAAGAATCATATCTGAAAATGAAAGGAGGCCGCGATGTTTTTTCATCATGTCCCACATTCCCCACGAGACGGCGCAGAATTTTAAAAGAGTCCTTCTCATTTCAAGCTCTTGACTTGAGAAGGGGGCTTCAAAGTTTAAGCTTACGGCTTTAAAAATATCCGGCCGGCTGTCGCGCCAGTTGCCGAGAGTCATTCCTAAGTATTCTTCTTTGAGAGTCTTAAAAGGTTCGTAGCCTGTCGCTTTAATTGCTTTGTTTTTGTCTATGACGATCTGACCATAAAAAAATTCCAGAGCCTGTTCATTATCTGGAGAATTATTTTTCTGCCAGTCTAAGAGGGCGATTAAATTTGCGCCGGAGCCTGTAGATTTTTTAGGAGCGGGGAGGACTATATCGCGCCAGATGTTCCAGACTTCGCGCCATTCTTCGATTAAAATATCGCGTACTAAGGGCCGTGTCTGTTCGATTAAAAAATTATCGTTGTCCGACCATGCGAGCATTTCTTCCCAAGTATGCCCGGAGGAGGCTTGAAGCTCTGAAACTTCTCTTGCAAGTTCAGCAAGTTTTGAAGAGCGCCATTTATTAACGCCGGCGCTTAAAATTTTATTGCGGTCTAATTCTTCGGCGGCCTGTCTAAGATTTTTATCTCCGTAAGTTCTGGCGAGTTCTCTAAGATTTGCGAACTCTACGGCGTTTTTGATTCCCTCCCAGAAGTCTTGTTCCTGTTGAGCGCTAATGACCGAAGCTCCGGGATCAATATCAAGTGAAAGCCCTGACTCTCTGATAAGTCTTGCGGCGAATGAGTGAATAGTAGAGATCCAAGAGTCTGAAAGCCCGTCAAGAATTTCACGCTTGCGTGAGTCGTACTTAGGGTCTTGAAAGTTTTTCAGCTCGTCTTTAATTCGCTGTTCGATACGGCTTTTCATTTCGCTTGCGGCGGCTTCGGTGAATGTGAGCGTCAAGATATTGGCCGGCAAAATATTTTGATCTTCAAGCAAGAGGCGGACATATCGGCTTGAGAGTACCCAAGTTTTTCCTGTGCCTGCTCCTGCTCCTACGGTGATTAATTTTTCGTTGGCGTTGATTGCTTGAGCTTGACCGACGGGAGTATCGGGCGGTAAAGAAAATTTCATAGCGTTCTCCTTTGTAAAAAGATTAAAAAAAACTGACAGGGCTTTTAGTATAAACCCTGTCAGTATTAAATTCTGAATTAAAAAATTAAATCGACTACTGGGAAATCGCGCTTACCGGGCACGTTGAAACACATGTTCCGCACTCGATGCAAGCGTCAGCATCGACCTTAGCTTTGCCGCCGTCCATAGCGATAGCTGAAACCGGGCAAGCTCCTACGCAGGACTCGCAGCCTACGCATACGCTCTGATCTACTACTGCCTTTGCCATATTTATTTCCTCCTCTCGTTGTAGCTTGTTCGTAATCGTTTTGAGTGTGAAGCCCCTCTTGCTTCACGCATGAGCGAATTATAGCACACGAGTCTAGTAAATGCACGTATTTGACTGATCTAACACTGTTTCAAAAAATTTTTTTTAATCAACCCCTCCGCCTTCGCTTCACTCGGCCACCTCCCCTTACAGAGGGGAGGCGAGGGACTTAGCTGGAATAGAAGGACTCTTTAGCCGTCCCTGAAAGGGAAGGGGGACCGCTTGCGGTGGAAGGGTTATCTTCTAAACAAGAGAGCCAGCTTGCTGGCAAGGGGGTTATTTTAAAAAGAAGGGGGCGGCAAGGAGGGTTATCCCTAAAAAATTTTGTTTTGTTTTAACCACAACCCCTCCGACCTCACTTCGTTCGGCCACCTCCCCTTACAGGGGAGGCAAGGGACTTAGCTGGAATAGAAGGACTCTTTAGCCGTCCCTGAAAGGGAAGGGGGACCGCTTGCGGTGGAAGGGTTATCTTCTAAACAAGAGAGCCAGCTTGCTGGCGAGGGGGTTATTTTAAAAAGAAAGGGGCGGCGAGGGGGTTATCTTTTTAAAAATTTTTTTATTTTGTCATAGAAAAGAATTTTTCTTAAAAAATTGTACAGGTGAAATTTTTCGAGCAGCAGCCATACATGAGTCCTTATCAAAAACGAAAAGGCATTAAACGGAGCTGTCTTTGTTGCGCCGCAGGTCGTTCGGATAAACGGGAAGTCTTTATGATATTTCAGACAGAGTTTATAAAAGTCACGATAGAAAACATAACTGACTGTTCCGGGCGATAAATGAGTCATGCTTGTGTCGCATACATAGACTCGACCGCCGCCCTTCTTTGCATTAAGACAGGCTTCGACCGCGTAAAGATGCCAATGATTGCAGACTTGTTCATCAAAAAAATTTTTTTTGAAATGTTCGGCCCGGCCTCCGAAGAAACATTCGTCCAGTGTGTCGCATTCCATTATGTTAGCTTCTAGGCGATTAGCTAGGACGTATTTTAATTCGCCGGTATGTTCATCTATAGTTTTAATATTTGTATAAGAACGCGGTGAGTCAAACTTCACGCCGGCGACCCCTAGAATATCATCGGGCTGTAAACTTTCAAGAAAGCCTAAAAATTTTTCAAGCGTGTTCGGCTCGTTCAGCAAAATATCTTGATGAGAAAAAATTACGAATTCAGTGTCAAGATTTTTTATTACGGAGTTATAAGCCGCGGCGCATGACGTGAAATTTTTATTGCCGATGTTGTTAAGGCCGATTAATTTATATTCGCAGGTCTGGCCTTCAAGAGATTTAACGAAGCCGTCATAAATTTTTTGATTGTTGTAGCAGCAGATTATAGAAATTTTTGCCTTGCTCATGAACTTTACTCCTTTGAAATATTTTCAAGCTGTAGATTTAAATCTTCCCATTGAGAATATAAATTTTTCAAAGCCTCGTCAAGTTCATTGCGTTCGCGGGTCAAATTTTTTGTCTTGGCCGGGTCGCTGAATGTTGACGGATCGCAAAGGGCCGAGTCGATTTCAGCAAGACGCGATTCAGAATCAGAAATTTTTTTCTCAAGCTGGACGATTGATTTTTTTACGGCTTTGATTTCTTGCTTAGGGTCTTCGCGTTTCGAGATTTTTAATTTTTGAGGGGCATTAAAATTTTCTTCGGGCTGTGAGTTTAAATTCTCCTCGCGCTTCTCTAAGAACCATGAATAATTCCCCGGATAATCATATAAAATTCCGTCGCGGATCTCTAAGACTCTTTCGGCTAACGCGTCAAGGAAATGCCGGTCATGCGACACGATTAACAGAGTCCCTTGATATTTTAATAACGCCCGCTCAACTATCTCGCGTGTGTTTTGGTCTAAGTGGTTAGTAGGCTCATCAAGAATTAAAAAATTCGTCTGCTCAAGCATTAATTTATAAAGCGCAAGCCTTGCCTTCTCACCTCCGGACAAAACTGAAGCAGGCTTGAAAATATCTTCACCCGAAAATAAAAACGCTCCTAATAAATTTCGCCGCTCAACATCATTCAGCTTTGACGACACGGCGCGGGCTTCTTCCCATACTGTATTAGAGTAATTAATATTCATTGCGCTTTCCTGTGAGTAATAAGCGAACTGAACGTTATGACCGAGCTTGATATTTCCTGCTGTAGGCTCTTCGTTAAGGCTTAATAATCTAAGCAGTGTAGATTTTCCAGCGCCGTTGACTCCGACAAGTGCGACACGTTCGCCGCGATTAATCACGAAGTTCACGCCTTCAAAAACTTTCAGACTGTCATAAGATTTCGCAAGCCCTGAAACTTTTAGAACTTCCCAACCGCTTGGAGGGGCTTCGGGAATTTTTAGCTTGATAGTTTTGTCGCTGGAGGCAAGCTCAATGCGTTCAATTTTTTCGAACTGTTTGATTCTGCTTTGAACTTGAGCGGCCTTAGTTGCCTTATACCTGAAACGCGTGACGAACGACTCGATTTTTTTGATTTTAATTTGCTGTTGGGCGTAAGCTTTTTCCAGAAGGGTTTGATTTTGTTCTTTGAGTTCGAGATATTCATCATAGCCGCAGGGATATAAATTAATTACTCCGTGTTCAAGCTCGGCGATATTCCCGGCTATGTTCTCTAAGAATCTTTGATCGTGGGAAACGGCCAAGACAGCTCCCCTGTGAGTCCTTAGCCAGCCTTCGAGCCATTCCATGCTTTCTGTGTCTAAGTGATTAGTCGGTTCGTCCAGCAGCAAGACATCCGGAGCAGAAAGCAAAAGCCCGGCCATAGCGATTCGCATTTTCCAGCCGCCTGAGAAGTCGCGGCAGTTTTTAATCTCGTCGCCTTTCCTGAAGCCTAAGCCGTGAAGAATTTTCATAGCTATAGCCTCGAAGGCAAAGCCTCCGGAATTTTCAAAGCGCCTTTCTAATTTTGAATGTTCCTGTAATAAAATTTCCTGTTCTTGATTTTGGATTGAGCGCGATAATTTTTCTTCGACCTCGCGTAATTTTGCTTCGATTTTTGAAAGGCCGGCATGATTTTTTAAATATTCCATGAGCGGGACGGGTTCAAGTTCTATTAAGTCCTGCGGCAAGTAACCGACCGTTAAATTTTTTGAGCGTTCGATTACTCCGTCATCGGGTTGAGTTTCGCCCGTAATGACTCGTAACAAAGTAGTCTTGCCTGCTCCGTTAGGGCCGACGAGTCCGACGCGGGCGTTATCTTGGAGTTGAAGGCTGAGGTCTTTAAAAATAATTTTTTCTCTGAAAGCAAGTTTTAAATTTTTAATGTCTATCATGTGAGAATAGTATCACATAGTTTTTTGTATGACAGGCACTCTTTTTACTTTATAGTAAAAGCACCTTAAAAGTAATACACCTCTCCGGCCCTTCAGGCTACCTCCCCTTTTTTACAACCCCCTCCGGCCTTTGGCCACCTCCCCAAGGGGAGGCTTTGTGTCACAAGAATCTGAGCCTTCCTTGGGGGAGGGGAACCGCTTGCGGTGGTGGGGGTTGCTTTCAAATAAGCCAAGCTTGCTGGCGAGGGGGTTATTTCTCTTTTCATTTTCCAAGGGGGCGGCAAGAGTCACAAAAAAACAGTCTGCCTTTGCAGACAGACTGTGAACAAAAAATTTAAAAAAGTAGTTTGGCTATATTTATGCGGAAGTAATGCTGACTTTCTTGTGTGCTTTGTCTTGTGCTTTTTCAGCAATTTCGATTGTTAAGACTCCGTTCTTGAATGATGCCTTTGCACTTTCGGGATCGGCTTCGACCGGGAACGCAACGACTCTTTCAATCTTGCCCCAGCTTCTTTCAGTTCTGAAATAACTCTTATCTTCGCCTTCGTCTTTTGTTTCGGATTTCTTTTCGGCGGATAGTGTCAGCCTGTCCCCGTAAACGTGAAGGTCAACGTTCTCTGGAGTTATTCCGGGGAGTTCAGCCTCCACGAAAATTTTTCCGTCTTTGCGATATAAATCAACGTTCGCTGAAAATCCCGGGAAATTCTTTTTAAAGAACGGTTCCGTAATGCCCCATGCCAAATCACTGAACATTCCTTCGGGGTCTTCCATCATTCTGCGCATAGCAGGGTAAAAATTATCTCTAGCCATTGTAAAAATTTCTCCTTTGAATAATAAATTTTTTTATCGCGTGGGCCTTCGCCCTCACAACACTGCAAATTATAACTCTGACTTTTATAAATCATATCCCGATAAAATACGATTTTAAATTAATAACTTTTGCTGACCTTTAAATTTTTACAGGCCTGAAAAATTTTTAAGCTCTTGAAAAAATTTTGAATAAGAAATAAGAAATTGAAAGATTGGCCGCGTGAATTTTTTATGGAAGTCTTATGTTGAAATAATGAAAAAGCAAAGGAAGTGTGCTAAAATATTTATTGTCGATTTAAAAATATTTTGCACGGTCAGAAACTACTGGCCACTCCTTTGCTATTGTCTATTATAGCATAGAGTAGAAGGTTGTGTATGGTCGTGCCTATTTATTTTTGAAAAAAAATTTTTCGGGAGGCTGTACGCATGGCATTCAAGCCTATTAAAAAATTTTTACAGTATCATTTCAACGCTCACAACGAAAACAGCATGGCCCACAAATTCAGAATGAAGCGAATGATTTTTTTTGAAAGGTGCTTTATAAATGCCTTCAATGAAAAAATCACGAAGCATGTTCCAGTTACAGTTCTTGATGTTGGAGGAACTTGGAATTTTTGGGAGGCAATGCATTTCAATGCCCTTAACCTGTGTGATATAACTTTGCTGAATTTGAATGAAATAAAAATCCCTGAAAGATTCACGAACATAAAAAGCGTTGTAGGTGACGCAACCGACCTTAGTCAATATGCCGATAACGCGTTCGACCTCGTCTTTAGCAATTCAGTTATAGAACACGTTGGAAAAGAGCCGGCACAGAAAAAAATGGCCGATGAAGTCTTGAGGGTTGGGAAACATTTATATTTACAAACGCCGAACAAAAATTTTCCGATTGAGCCGCATTTCATTTTCCCGTTATTTCAATTTTTACCGCTAAGAGTCCGGGCGTTTTTAGTTTCGCATTTTGCTATCGGCTGGTATAAAAAAGCTGTGTCAAGAGAAGAAGCGCTAAGAGTCGCAGACAGCGTTGACTTACTAACAAAGAGGCGACTTCAAAAATTTTTCCCTTCCGCAAAAATCCAAAAAGAAAAATTTTTAGGGCTTACGAAATCTTTTTACTTCTTCACATAAAAAAACTCCCCTCCCGTTTTGGGAAGGGGATTATTTTTTTAAGCATTCTTATTTCAATCCACGCAAAAACGGTAAACGGCTCTTCCACTCTTGCGAAAAACTTCAGTGAAATAAATCACTGAGAGCAATAAAAATACCGGAAAAAATAAATACCGCTCGGTAAAATTATTCTTGGTATTTATATCAAATTTTGTCTTTGAGTTCAAGCTATTTTAATTATAAAATAAATTAAAACTTTACCGTTTTAGAAAAAATTTACGTCTTAAATAGCAAAGTCATTAGCTTTAAAACTTCAGTGCCTCGTTCACCGGCCGGCTTGGCAAGTTCAGAGGCGGGGATCTCTTCGTCTTCGCGAAGCTTCAAAATTTCAGACAGGACTGAATTAACGTCAGGGTCTTCGGCAAACTCCGGCATGAAGCTCACCGCGTCAAGGAATAAATATTTAATGCTCTTGCGCTCGTTGTCCGAAAGCCATGAGCATAAAAATTCCCCGTAATATTCCGGCCCGTATTGAGTCGGCGTGTTCAAAACTCTTTGAGACTCAAGCCTGATATTATCTTCTTCAGTGAGATTAAAATAATCGTTCATTCGTTGCCGCAAAGGCTCAAAGACTCGATCTTCATCTACTACAAGAGTCGCGCAGATAAATTCAAGCATAAACGAAGCTACCCGGTAATCCTGCGAAAGCTGTGTCCCCGGCGCAAGCTCAATAAATAAAATTTTATCCTCCCAATTATATTCACGGCCCGAAATCCCTAAGTCCGGAATAATCTGCCAGCCTTCTACCTGTGCCGTGTCTACTATAGCTTTGCGCTCCTTGCCCGTAAGTTTCACGCCGTCCTTAACTTCAAATTTCATTAAGCCCCCAAGCTTGCCAAGAGTCGAAATCAAAGGAAGCTCACTTCCTTCAGGCCGTAGAGTCCCAATAAAGCCTTCAAAGTCCGGACGGTCAACAATGTTTGAAAGATCCGGAGCAGGGGCTTCCTGCTTGTAAGCTTCTAAAAAGACTTCCCATGAATCTAAAAGCGGCTTAAAGATTCCTAAGTTCTCGAAAAAATCCGGGATCTCTACCGTGTCGCTGTCCTTCTTGCCAAGTGAGATTGAAGGGTTAGTGGGCTTGTAAGAAATTTTTAAAGTGCTTTGAGGCTTTGAAAGTATCAGGCCGCCCT
>JAFSSV010000014.1 GCA_017450825.1 Synergistaceae bacterium | reverse complement strand
TGGCTGACCGAAGGGAGGCCGGAGGGGTTGTAGTATAAAAAAGGGCGTGTGCCGAAGGGAGGCCGAAGGGGTTGTAGTTTAAAAAAAGGCGTGTGTCGGAGGAGGCCGGAAATGGTTGTAGTATAAAAAAGGGCGTGTGCCGAAGTGAGACGGAGGGATTTTATAGAAAATAAACTGTGCTTGCTATATAATTTTTTTGAGGTGAAAGAACATGAATGAAACTTTGACAAAGGATTTTGCCGCTGACACTGAAAATTTGCGTTCTGATTTACTTTGCTATGAATCAGAGCCGCTTTTTGATAAGAATGGGAAGCCTACCGCAAAAACATTAGAGGCTTTCTATGAAACAGAACATGGAATATATGATGTAATGACGCTGGAAGAATTTAAGAAAGAACTTGATGAGATGTGTAGCTCAATCTAAGACTTTTAGAAAAGATTTAAAGCGTGAACTCCGTAGCAAGTATCGCTATGTGATAGCAAAATCATTATGGGAAGTTGTTGAAGTTTTAGCTAATGACGGAGTTTTAAATTTTTCGTATCATGATCACGCATTGACAGGGGATCTCTCAAAACGAAGAGAATGTCATTTGGCTTTTGATCTTGTAATGATATATAGATTTATTGACGATAATATTCTGTTGCTTGAACGTCTTGGAAGTCATAGTGAAGTTCTAGGGCTATAAAAAATACCCCCGGCTTGATCAGGGCCGGGAGTTTGCTTCTTACTTTAGATGTAAAATGCTAAATACGTTAAGTCGTAATGAATTATATCATAAAAATCGGGGGAAATATACTTCCCCCTTTTTTTCGCCCTTACTTCAGGCGGCTAATGGTGAATTCAAAACGCCAACGACCGAGCCAAAAGTTCAGGCTTAGTAACTTAACGTAATTAGCCATTCTACATCCCCCCTTTCATTAGGGGTTAACCTGCTGATCAGGCAGGCGGGTAAATTTTAGCACAGAAAATTTTTACTTAATCATACTCACCAGCAATCCTACTATAAACGTGCTTGGCCCCATGGTCAAAAATATTTGAGGGATACTCACGCCCCAAGAAATTAATACGCTCGCTGCTAACGCCGCTAAAGCCATAAAGATCGAGTCCGTTATGTTTGAACAGGCTATTACGCCGCTGACTTTCTCCTCCGGCGCACTGGACTGCATAACAGCATACAACGGAACAATATAAAGCCCTCCGCAAAAAGCTATAGAAAATAAACAAAACGTAATCATAAAATTCTCAGGCTTTACAAAAAATTCAAGCGCTCCAATCGTTTCAGCGTCAGGCGCAACAGGCGGACGATCACTCACAAAATATAAAAGCACACTAGCTATAGCAATACCATAGGCCGCAGCCGGAACATATTTCGCAGTGACTTCGCCTTTTAAAATCGCGTTGCAGGTTATCGAGCCTAAGCCAATTCCACACGAGAAGATCGCCAAGAAAGTCGTAGCAACACTTTCATCAGCTCCTAAAATTGATCGCGAATACGTCGGGAACTGCGCAAGGAACGTCGCCCCTACTAACCAGAACCACGAGATCGCTAACATAGAATAAAAAACTTTTTTCATAGGGAAGACTTCTGAAAACATTTTAAAAGTCCTCTTGACTATGTGAAAAGAAATTTTCCGCGCCGGGTCTATCGGTGTAGTCGGAGGAATAAACATACTCGACAGCCAGCCAGCCGCCGCAATAGTCACAGCTAAGCCTCCTACCCAAAAAATTCCGTTCTCTTTTAAAATCATGAGGCCGCCGAAAATCGTTCCGGTTAAAATTGCCAGGTACGTTCCCATTTGTATAAGACCGTTGCCCGCGATCAGCTCGTCTTCTTCCAAGTGCTGAGGAAGTATGCTGTACTTGCAGGGCGAAAAGAATGTCGACTGCGCTCCCATTAAAAATAAAACTATCATTAAGAGCCAGACGTTATGAATATAAAACCCCGCGAACGCTCCAGCCATTACTACAATCTCAGCGAACTTTACCCAGCGCATCATGTCCGAGCGATCATAACGATCAGCCAAGTCACTAGCCGGCGCTGCAAAAATAAAAAACGGCGCTATAAAAACTCCAGCCGCCGCATTAACAAGTATGCGAGAGTCAACCCCGGCCGCGTCACCTATCCTGTAGGTTATCAACATCATTAAAGCACTCTTGAAAAAATTGTCGTTGAACGCTCCGAGAAATTGCGTTAAGAATAACGGCATAAATCTTCGTGTCGTTAATAAAGAAAATTGATTCTTGCTTTTCATTTTTTATACAAGTTCCTTCTTCCATTTAGTACCTTGCGGAGTGTCTTCTAAAATAATTCCACGGGCCTTCAAAATATTTCTGATCTCGTCAGAACGGGCAAAATTCTTCGACTTACGCGCCGCCGTTCGTTCAGCTATGAGCGACTCAATCTCTGAAACTTCGCTGTTGTCACTTGCCGACTCTTCCGGGCCTATTACTCCCAAAATTTTATCGTAAGACTCTAATGCGTCCTTTGAAGCCTGAAAAAATCCTTCGGGTAATTTCTCATTCTCTTTCAGTGTCGTGTTAATTAAATGCACGACATCAAATAAAATTCCCATAGCCGCAGCTGTGTTGAAGTCGTCATTCATTGAAGCAGAAAATTTTTTGTCCAGCTCGTCAAGTTCCGACAAAAATTTTTGAAGATCAAATTCAGAATTATTATTTTTACGAGTCTGAGCGGCGAAATTTAAATCGCTCCGGCAATTTCTAAGACGGGCGACTCCTGCGGCGGCCTGTTCGAGTCCTTCGGGCGTGAAGTTCACGGGGCTTCGGTAATGCGCGCTCAACATGAAAAATCTTAAAGCCAACGGCGGGAATTTTTCTATAGCGGCTCGGGCCGTCAAGAAATTTCCCAAGGACTTCGACATCTTCTCGTTATCAATCAATAAAAATCCATTGTGCAGCCAATAATTTACAAAGGGCTTGCCGGAGTTTGAGGCAGCTTCGCTCTGTGCAGCTTCGTTCTCGTGATGAGGGAACATTAAATCGACTCCGCCGGAATGAATATCAATGTTCTCACCTAAATATTTTGAAGACATTGCGGAGCATTCAATATGCCAGCCCGGCCGGCCTTTGCCCCAAGGACTTTCCCATGAAGGTTCGCCGGGTTTTTCTGCTTTCCAGAGTGCAAAGTCTAACGGATCTTTTTTCTTTTCGCCGGGTTCAATGCGCGCTCCCTCTTCAAGATCTTCAAGATTTTGCTTGCAGAGTGAGCCGTAACGTGGCCAGCTCTTTATATCAAAATATACGTCGCCTTCTGAAACGTAAGCGTGACCGTTGGCAATAATTTTTTCGATAGTTTTAATTATTTCCGGGATATGTTCAGTAGCACGGGGCGCAACATCGGGGCGGCGGATTCCAAGGGCATCGGCATCTTTGTTATATTCAGCTATAAATCTTTCGGCTAGTTCCTTAACTGTAATATTTTCTTTGTGGGCACGGTGAATCATTTTGTCGTCAATGTCTGTGAAATTCTGGACGAACGTTACTTTATAGCCTTCATGCTCAAGCCATCGCCTCAAAACATCAAAGACTATAAACGGCCGGGCGTTCCCGATATGAAAATAATCGTAGACCGTCGGCCCGCAAGAATAAAATCTTACTTGGCCTTCTTGAATCGGAACGAAGGCTTCTTTCTTTCTCGTGAGGTCGTTAAACAATATGAGACTCAAAATTTTTCATTTCCTTTCTGAATTTTTTTACGGAATATTTTATCAGACCTTGTTTAAACTATAAGCCCTTCGATTTAAAATCAACCCCTCCGGTTCACTTCGTAGCCTTCGGCGTGCTACGCGACCACCACCTCCCCTTTTTTTAAAATCAACCCCTCCGGCCTCCCTTCGGTCAGCCACCTCCCCTTACACAGGGGAGGCAAGGGACGTAGCCAGAATAGAAGGACTCCTTGCGCCCCCTGTTAAGGGGGAGAGGGCCACGAAGTGGCGAGGGGGTTATTTTCAAAAAAAGGAGAGGGCCAGCTTGCTGCAAGAGATTTATCTTTAAAAAAATTTTTTCAAGACTTGATACTAACAAAAGAATATTTGCCGGAAAGATTTTTTTTAATAACTTCAATAGCCGCGTCCGATTGATCGACTCCTATCCAGCGGCGGCCAAGCTCATCAGCACAAATTAAACTCGCTCCGCTCCCGGCGAAACAGTCAAGAAAAATACTTTCTTTCAACGACGATTGAGCGATAATTAATTTCAGCATGTCATGATTTTTTTCAGTAGGGTAAGTAGGGAATAAAGGATCTTTAAACGTCCAGACATCTTGAATCTTTTTGCCGGGGTGTTCGTCAAAAAATTTTTTTCTTCTAGGGTTGCCGGTTGAAGACCATTCGATTTTGCCTTCGGAGTCAAGCCTGTCAAATTCAGCCGGATCCGTCCGCCAATGCCGCCCGGCCGGAACGGGAATATTTCTCCATGGTCTTGAAGTAGCGCCGCTTCGAGTAACGCCCGGAGCATGAAGAGGAACTGTAGTATATCGCCGGCCCTCGCTGTCAACCTTGGGAAATTTTTTCGCTATCTCGTCCTCATTCAAAGGAGCTTTAATATCTTTCCAGATATTTTTTCTTGAATCCTTCGCGTAAAATAAAATCATGTCCTTCTGATTTCCCCAAGCCGAACGAAAAAAATTTTTAGGATTAGATTTTATTCGGGCTATGTCGTTCTTAAAATTTTCAGGCCCGAAGATCTCATCAAGAATAATTTTTGCGTAATGCCCGGTCTTCGAGTCAATATGAAAATATAACGAGCCCCGTTCAGAAAGCAAGGCATGAATAATTATTAATCTTTCCCATAAGAACGCTAAAAATTTTTCAAGAGGCATCTTGTCACTGTAAGCCGGCGACTCCTTTACGGCGCTTATGGAGTTCGCCCGGCCGCCGGAGATAAAAAAATCCTGCTGCGTGTTAAAAGGCGGATCAATATAAACAAGATCAATTTTCTCTTGAAAGTCTTTTAATAAAATTGAAAGGGCTAAAAAATTTTCGGACTGGATTAAAAAATTTTCAGCCTCGGGCAAAATTATTTTTGAATTTCGGCCAAGGCTTTTTGATTTTGAAAGGACTTCCTCAAGTGGAAGCTTGTCGGAAAAGTTAAGACGGATCATTCCGTTTGATTAATATTTTCTTCGTCAGAAAGAATGTTTTCTTCTTCAGGGCCTTCACTCTTAGAAAGATTTAATAAAGTTATTCTATGATCTTCGAGCGCTTCGACTTTGATTTGCCAGCCGCGGTACTCAAAAATTTCTCCGGCTTCCGGAAAACTCCCAGAAAGAGTCAAGACAAGACCGCCGAGACTCTCCGCGTCGTCGCTTTCAAATTCTGTGCCGAGGGCTTCGCTTAGATCTTCAAGGCTTATTCCGCCCTGAACTAAATACGAACCGTCCTCAAGTTTTTGGATCTCCGGGGTTTCCTGATCGTACTCGTCTTGAATCTCTCCGACTATCTGCTCCAAAATATCTTCCATGGTGACAAGCCCCGCGACTCCGCCGTACTCGTCAACTATAATCGCTATGTGAATATGTTCGCGGCGCATGTTCTCCAAAAGTTCGGCCGTTCGAATCGTTTCGGGAACAAAAATCGGCTTGCGTAATAATTTTCTTACGTCGCAATTTAAATCAGCTTCTAATAAATTTTTCAGCGTGTCCTTTACATAAAGTATCCCGATAATATTGTCCGGGCTTTCTTCGTAGACAGGGATTCGCGAATGACCTTCGTTAATAAAAATCTTTACGGCCTCGCCCAAAGTGTCGTCGGCTTCAAGTGCAATCATATCCGTTCGGGGGATCATGATCTCATGGACTCGCCGCTCGTCAAAATCTATAATCCCATCAATCATTCTTCGTTCGTTGGCTTCCAGTTCTCCGTTCTCTGTAGCGATCTTGACGACCTGTTCAATCTCGTCACGAGTCACAAAAACTTTTTGAGTCCCCAAGTCAATATGCAGCAAATAGCCAATGCCCGTTACAGATTTTTTCATTGCCCAAGCTACCGGCGTAATTAAGAAGGCCAAGACTCTCAACAAAGGCGCGGCAAAAATCAAAACGTTCTCTGAATAAACTATTGCCGCGCTCTTGGGTAAGATTTCTCCGAAGATTACTATTAAGACCGTCATAACCGGCACAACTATAACGACAGCTCTTGCTCCGAAAATTTCAAGCACTACGGTAGAGGCCAAGGCGCTCGCGGAAATATTTACAACGTTGTTGAAAATCAAACAGACCGTTAAAGCCTCTTGCGTGTCGTCAATCAGCCATTGAAACGTAGAGTTAAGAAATTTATATTTGTCTTGCTCCTGTAAGGTTCTTAGCTTGCTTGTTCCGGTTGAAGTTATCGAAGTTTCAGCCCCGCTGAAAAATGCAGAAAGAAAAAATAAAATCACAAAGCCAAAAATTATTCCGGCCATGCTTATTCTTCCTCCTCGATTCTTTCAAGCAGGGCGGCCTTGAGTTCTTCCTGTTTCTTTTTGCCTTCGGGTGTCTTAGTATCGAAGTCAATTAATTTCAACATTGCCCGGGCGAAGGCATTGCACACGGCTTCTTCTGAATTTACATCGGGGTATTTTTGAACGGCGGCTTCGGGACAAATTATTATTCTTCCGATATCTGAATCAGAATGCCTGTACTCTTCGGGATATTCATCGGGCTTCAAAGATAAATAAGCCGTAGCTCGTGAAATGTCTTTATATTTTTTATTAAGCTCACGCATTTTATTAAAGCCCGCGAAGTGAACATATAGATTTATACTTTCGTTGTCTGGATAAATTTTTTTCAGCTCGGCCTGAAGAACTTCGGTAAAAACTTCGGCGCAAATTTCTTTCAGCCTCTTCAACGGAATGCCGGGGAGCAGGCTCATCATTTTATATTTGTCTTCGATCTCTTGATCGGCCTCGTAATTTTGCCGGGTGTATTCGGTTGCTTCAGTCAAGTAAGCGTGACGGGCCGCCCTCGTCAAGTCGCTTTTATCTTTATGGAACGGGAAGATAGACGACATATATTCATGCTTGCCTAGCTCGTGCAAAGTGTCCCGGCGTTCTTCCTTGCGGACTTGAATATCGTTGTAATATTTTTCAAGGTCGTCTTCTATATAATCAAGACCTTCAAAACCACCGCCGTGATTGTTTCCTGATACTGCAATAGCCAAAATTAGAACAACGGCAACAAAAAGTATAATCAGCAATGACATTTTTATTCAGCCTCCTGAAATTTTTTTAATAAACTGTTTTTTATTGCCTCTTGCTTTGCCCACATATCGTCTTGTTTCTCTTGGGTGTCATGGTCGTAGCCCAGCAAGTGCAAAAAAGAATGAGCGATCATTAATAAAATTCCCTCACTCTTATTTAATTCGGAGTGAAGGCGCAAAACTTCAGGAGGACAAATTACTATGTCCCCCAAGGCAAGCACGGGCAATTCTGGAACTTCTACCGGGATATTCTCATCAAGCAGCGGGAACGATAAAACGTCCGTTGCTTCGTCAACATCCCTGTAAAGTTTATTAAGCTCACGAATCTTTTCCGGACTCACGAAGCTTATAGAGATCTCTACGCTTTCAAAATTTTTTGAGTCCGGATAGATTTTCAAAAGTTCTTTTTCAAGAACGCTTTCAATTTTTTCAAAATAATTTTCTGGAAAGCTGGTACAATCGCCTGACGAGTCTTCACACTCGCCTTTGCGTAATGATAATTTCAAAAAAACTAACTCCTTTTTATTTTTTCTTTTCGATTTTCTTGACGTGCCGGGTGTGATACATGGACTTCAAGACAGAAATCAAAGTCTGCTTGATAAGCGTCAAGTCCTTGAAAGTAAAATTAACGTCGTCGAATTGATGTTCGTTTATTTTACTATTAACGACCTGATTAACAATTTTTTCGATAGCTCCGAGAGTTTTGCCTTGCTCCCGGTTTGAGTCATTCTCTTCGATTTCGCGGATATTGGCGGCGCGGGTTGCAGCTTCGACAGAGTCAACGATCATTAATAAGGCTGTTTCTCTTGATTGCGGCTTAGGGCCGGGATAACAGAAAGCAGACCATTCAACGTTCTCTCCGTTAGCTACGGCTTTATTATAAAAATAGCGCGTGCTTGTTGTTCCGTGGTGTTCGGCTATGAAATTACGAATCTTTTTAGGGAGCTTGGCCTCCCACGCAAGCTCAAGGCCGTCTTTGACGTGAGAAATTATAGTCATGGAACTTAACATCGGCGACATCTCGTCATGAAGATTTAATCCGCCGCCCTGATTTTCTACAAAGTACTGCGGCCTTCTTAACTTGCCTATGTCGTGATAATAAGCTCCGGCCCGTAATAAATTCGTGTCCATTCCAAGCTCAATTCCTACAGCTTCGATAAGAGTCGCTATAGTCAAGCAATGCTGATAAGTTCCAGGGGCTTGACGCTGTAAATCTCTTAACAAAGGACTCGAAGGGTGACTGATTTCACGAATGCTCAAGACCGAAAGAGTATCGAGATATTCTTCAAAGTACTGCAAGATAAAGAGCATTACATGCGTGACTATTGCCTCGTACATGAAAAAGAACAAAGCCTCGCGCCAAAATCTTCCGAACGGAGCATATAACGAAAAACTTTCAGCGACAAAAGGCCGCCATGTAACATGACGCAATGTCATTCGGATAATTAGCGCAATGAAAGTCATTATTAAGATCCGCCGGAAAACTTGCTTGCGCGATTCAAGATTTCTTAAAAAATAAAAACCAAGTGTCGAAACACTCACGGCCAAGGCTGAAAGCATGATCTGATTTGAAAAAGCTTGGCCCGTCACTATAAAGACTCCCGAACTTGACGCAATAAGCGAAAGGCAAAAGGCAAGATAATCCGGAACGCATATATAAGCTATGCTGACGGGAGCAAGAGTCCCAGCGCCGTAAATTCCAAGCTGCGCCGCTACAGCTTCTGCGATCCACGCGCTGAATACTATAAAGACTACTACCCACCATGTAGGCTTAGTGTCGCCGGCCCCGTGCTTTAAAATATTTGTCCATAAAGGCAGGGCCAAGACAAATAACACGGCTATACAAAATTGAGTCCAAGGGAAAGAAGTTTCAGTGTAACCTTGAACTCTTAAAATTGACGCGATTTGATCTGTAATTACTTCGCCCTTGTTGACAATCACGTCCCCCGGCTCAAGCCTTCGGGCTATAATCGGAATGTTACGGGCCGCGGCGCTTTTCGCCAGCTCTGTAAGATCTGAGTCAATTTGAAAGTTCAAGCTCCCGAGGCCAGAAAGAATCTGATAAATGAAATTAGCGTCGTCAGGTTGAGATACGACTTTATTTATTTCTTCCCATAAGATAGAACTTACAAGATAATTATTTCCGCGGAAAACTCTTTCAGACTCAAGGCGGTCTATATAAGAGCTTCCAACTTTAAAAGAATAATTTAAAATTCTTGCCTTATCTTCAGGATTTAATTTTATAATTGCGTTCAATAACGCGTTAGGGAAGCCCGAATTAATCGGAGAATTCTGTGCCTGTTCAAGAGTCATATCGCGCAGGGCTTCGAGCCGCCGTTGAAGTCTTGACTTCGCGCTTACGTCACGAACTACAACTCCGGCTACACTGTCTTCGACCATTGAGCGCAGAGTCTCCGTAGAAGTCTGATCGTCATAACTGATTTCAGAAATTACCCTGTAAGTTTCCGGGGAAGGTTCGCCAAGCGTAAAACTGTTTCCCCTTCGGTCAAGCACCGCCCATTGAACAAAGACTATAAAAATTCCTCCAATGAGCAAAATAATTAAAGGGGCTATCTCTTTGCTTATGAAATTAAAATTAATCCGGCTGAAAAAATTTTTCTCATCCGGGAATAAAATTCCAGATTTATTTTTATGCTTCATTATTTCTGCTCATGCTCCTGTTCATATCGAGAATAAGCCTGCACAATTTTTTGAACTATCTCATGACGGACTACGTCAGCATGACTCAAATCTAAAAAGCCTATGCCTTTAATGCCGCCGAGAATCTCACGGACACTCCGCAAACCCGAAGGCGCTCCGCCCGGCAAATCTATTTGAGTTATATCGCCCGTGACTACAGCTTTAGACCCGAAGCCCAAACGAGTCAAAAACATTTTCATTTGTTTCGGCGTTGTGTTCTGTGCCTCGTCAAGAATAATAAAGCTCTCGTTAAGAGTCCGGCCGCGCATGTAAGCAAGCGGGACAATCTCTATAACTCCCTTGTCAACATAGCGCAAGAATCTTTCAGGCGATAATAAATCATAAAAAGCATCGTACAAAGGTCTTACATAAGGCTCAACTTTTTCGCGAAGGTCGCCGGGCAAATAGCCTAAGCTTTCTCCGGCTTCGACAGCAGGACGGACAAGCACAACGCGATTAACTTTATTTGCTTTCAACATTGATACGGCTTCACAGACAGCAAGATAAGTCTTACCCGTTCCGGCCGGGCCGGTTGCAAATAAAATAAAATTGTCACGGATAGCTTTAATATATTTTCTTTGTCCCGGGGTCTTGGCCCTTATAGGCTTTCCGCGGGCGGTCGTGCAGATTATTTCAGAGTAAAGCTCGTTTAAATTTAAATCTTGTCCTTCGGCCAGAGCGTCCATAGCGGCGCGAACATCGGCCGGGCTTATCTCGTGTCCCTTCTCGGCAACGGCGGCAAGTTCTTTGATTAGACGTGAAACAATTTTGACAGGAACAGAATCAGGGCCGCTGATCTTAACGGCCCCGTCCTTAACTGAAAGAGTAACAGGATAACGAGATTCGATAGCTTGAAAATTTTCGTCGTTAGGCCCTAATAATCTAGCCTGTGTAAACTCGTTACCCGATAAAGGGATTTCCATTTTTAAATTAAAAAATTTTTTATGCCGGGTATGCTTCGGGCGCGGCCTGTTCCTGGAGTCCTGAGTCGCGTTTGTTGAGCTTGGCATATTTCTTAGGCAGGAAGTCTTTGGCAACCTGCGGGAACATTATCCATGTTAAAGCGTCTTCAGGCTGTGTTGCCCAAGGCTTGCAATCTTCGCGGGCCTTCTCCATTTCGGGCGCGATCTTCTCGCCGGGTCTGCAAGTGATTGGCTCTTCGTTGCCGATAGCTAACTTCTGGACTTCGGGGTCTACCGGTGCGGGCGGCTGGCCGTAATATCCAAGGAAGTACTGGCGGATTTCCTTCGGGAAACTCTTCCAGCGGCCGCGCAATACGTTGACAGTCGCTTGAGTTCCTACCATCTGGCTCGAAGGCGTTACGAGCGGCGGATAACCCATAGCCTTACGAACGACAGGGACTTCGTTCAAAACGTCCTCAAGTTTATCAAGGGCGTTCATTTCTTTTAACTGATTGACCATGTTGGAATACATGCCGCCGGGGATCTGATAGCGAAGAATATTAATATCGACTCCGGCGATTTCGGGCAATAAGTTTTTATATTTCTCGCGTAATTTTTTGAAGTGGTTGCAGATCGGGAGCAAGTCATCCATTTTGATTCCAGTATCGTATTCAGAACCGGCCAAGGCTGCAACAAGCGACTCGGTCGGAGGCTGGCTCGTTCCAAGCGCGAACGGTGAGATAGCTGTGTCGACTATTTCGGCTCCTGCTTCGATACCTGCAAGGTAAGCCATGCTTGCAAGCCCTGTAGTGTAATGACTGTGAAGTTCGACAGGTACATCTACTTTTTCTTTGATAGCGGCGACAAGCTTCGCGCAATCCATAGGGCCGATCAATCCGGCCATGTCTTTAATAGCGATTGAGTCCGCTCCCATTTCCTGCATTTGCTTGGCCATGCTTGCGAACGTGTCAAGAGTATGAACAGGCGAAAGAGTGTAGCTCATGCAAAGCTGCAAGTGAGCACCTTCCCTTTTGACTTGATCGGCGGCTATTTCAACGTTGCGAAGGTCGTTAAGAGCGTCGAAGCATCTTACTATATCAATTCCATTTCCTACGGCCTTCTTAACGAACTCACGGACAACATCATCAGCGTAATGACGATAGCCCACAAGATTTTGACCGCGAAGGAGCATTTGAAGCTTAGCCTTCTTGACTCGCGCACGAATCAAGCGGAGTCTCTCCCAAGGATCTTCATCTAAGAATCTCATAGCCGAGTCGAAAGTTGCTCCGCCCCACATCTCAAGCGCCCAATAGCCCGCGTTGTCCATGTACTCAAGCACCGGGAGCATATCGTCTGTTCTCATACGAGTAGCGATTAAAGACTGGTGAGCGTCACGCAAAGCAGTTTCAGTTATGCGTACTTTTTTCTTAGCTGCCATAAAAAATTTTTCCTCCTGTATTTGAATTTATTTTATTTAAAATTTTATTGAGTATTATACTTGAAAAAGACTTAGAAATTATTTTTCAGCTTTGAGCTTTTAAATTTTCTTTTGCTTTGTTCCAGAAAGAGTCAAGCTCTTCAAGTGAATAATCTGAAAGACTCTTGCCTTGGCTTTGAGCTTCACGCTCCATGAATTCAAAGCGGGATTTAAATTTATTGCAGACTTGATTCAACGCCGCGTCCGGGTCAACGCCGAGCCGTCTTGCCAAGTTCACCGTCATGAAAAGAACGTCGCCTAACTCATCGGCAATATGTTCGGGGATATTCTCGCGTGCAGCTTCCTTGAGTTCGTTAATCTCTTCGTCAAGCTTCTCGAACAAAGGCGCGGGGCTTCCCTTGGGCCAATCGAATCCGACATGAGCGGCCTTGCCTTGAATCCTGTTAGCTTTCAGGAGGGGCGGCAAGCCGTCAGGGACTCCGGCCAAGATTGAAGTATTCTCGTGCTTGTCTTTGCGTTCCTGTAATTTAATTTTCTCCCAGTTCCGTAAGACCTCGTCACTATCATTAGCTTTGACCGATCCGAAAACGTGAGGGTGACGGCGGATTAATTTGTCACAAATTGTCCGCACTATGTCTTTCATGTCGAAGAGGCCCTGCTCCTTGGCAAGCTGTGCAACAAAGACAACCTGCAATAATAAATCCCCGGCTTCTTCTTTGATCTCTTGAATATCTTTCTTAGTTATAGCGTCGGCTAACTCGTAAGCTTCTTCGGTGATAGGAGTCCGTAAAGTTTCAAGCGTCTGCTTTCTGTCCCAAGGGCAGCCGTCAGGAGCGCGAAGACGCTCAATAATATTCACGATCTCGTCAAAATAATGTGAAGTTGAAATTTCAATCGCCTCATTTAAAAAAATTTACGGGGCTATTATACATTCCATACTCTTCAGCCTTCCTTGGGGAGGATTCTACAATAACCCCCTCCGACCTCACTTCGTTCGGCACCTCCTATTTTTTAACAACCCCCTCCGGCCCTTCAGGCCACCTCCCCAAGGGGAGGCTTTGTGTAAAAGGAATAAGAGCCTCCCTCGGGGGAGGGGAACCGCTTGCGGTGGTGGGGGTTATTTTTTTAAAATTTTTTTTAGAATTTAACCTCTCCGGCCTCACTTCGGCACATTCCCTTTTTTAAAACTACAACCCCTCCGCCTCACTTCGTTCGGCACCTCCCCTTAACAGGGGAGGCAAGAGTGTAAAAGGAATAGAATATGTCGAAGAAATCTCTCGTCCCTCCTGAAAGGGGGGATGTCAGCTTGCTGACAGGGGGGTTATTTTTCAACAAGGGCCAGCTTGCTGGCAAGGGGGTTATTTTTTTAAAATTTTTTTTAGAATTTAACCCCTCCGCCTCACTTCGTTCGGCACCTCCCCTTACACAGGGG